>JAFALX010000155.1 GCA_019234035.1 Candidatus Dormiibacterota bacterium
TGACATCGCGCGCTCCAGCCGAGCCGCGTCGATGTCGTGCAGCCACACCTCGACCCCGTGCAGCGCGCGCTCGCGTGGGCGCGGCGCATGGGTCGCACCGCCGTCCTCGTCGAGCGAGAGATCGACGGCCTGATCGTCAACCGCATCCTCGGCGCCGCGTCGCGCGAGGCGTTCACGCTGCTCGCCGGCGGCGTGGCCACGGCGGATGACATAGACACCGCCGTGCGCACCGGCCTCAACTGGCCGATGGGTCCGTTCGAGCTCACCGACTTCTCCGGCGTCGACACCGTGCTCGGCGTGCGCCGCGACCGCATGCAGCGCGAACGCGAGCCCGGCGATGAGGCGACTGTCGAGATCCTGGAGCGGCTAGTGGCGGCCGGCCGCCTGGGGCGCAAGAGCGGGCGCGGCTTCTACGACTACGCCACCGACCCGCCCACTCCCCTTGCCCTGCCCGGCTGACGCGGGCGTCGCTCCGAGACTCGCGCGTACCCGAAGGATTGCGGCGAGCGCGATCAGCGCCACCGCGACCGGCGTGACCGGAGCCTGCAACACGTGGAAGGGCCAGATCGCCGGCAGGATTGCGAGCCCTGCGAGCCCGGCCGTGGCGACCTCCTCGGGGGTCAGCTGCCGCCACTCGAGCGCCAGCCCGGCGGCGCCGGCGACGACGACGGCGTAGCCGAGCAGGGCCGAGGCGATGAACGCCGCGGCCACGCCGGCGGCGGCGACCACCCCGTACGCGAGCGCCCGGCCGCTGATCTCACGGGCGTTCTGCCCGAGCAGGAGCACCACGAGCGGGAAGAGGAGGACGTCGTCGTTGGGATGGGCGTATGGCGTCAGCGCGAGCCAGACGGCGAGGCCGGCGAGCGTGATCAGGGCGCGCTGGTCGGGATCCAGCACCCGCCTCCGCGCCGTGCGACCCGCACGGACGGCGAGCGCGACCACCGCCACGATCCCCAGCGCGGCGACGGCCACGGCGGCGGCTGCCCCGCCCGGCAGGTGGAGGACCATCCCAGGCAGTCCTGAGAGGTCCGGCTGGTCGCTGCCCACGCGCGAGCCGAACCCGAGCACGTGGCCGAGGAAGCCGGCCGACTGGGGCACGAAGAGGAATCCGGCGAGGGTTCCCGCGCCGAGCACTGCGACGGTGGCGGCGGCGAATCGCCACGCACGGCGCGGGTCGACCAGCCACCCGTTGAACAGCAGCAGCGGCAGCGGCCAGAGCAGGTGCGGTTTGAGCAGGACGGCGGCCATGCACAGGCCCGCCGCCACGGGGCGGTCGCGCCGCATCAGCAGCAACGAGCCGACGGTGCCGCTGAGCAGGAGGAAGTCGAACTGCCCGGAGAAGACGCCGAGCAGCACCGGCCAGGACGCCATGCCGCCGAGCAGCCACACCGCCCGCGTGGTCCAGCCGGCCTCGCGCATCCAGATCCAGAGGACGCCGGCCGCGACCGCCGCACCGAGCAGCGTGAACACTGCGTAGCTCGGCCAGAACGGCAGCCAGGTCACGGCGCGAAGCAGCAGCGCCACCACCGGCAGATCGGTGAAGTCATCGAGCGACGGCTGCACGTGCTGGTACCGCTCAGCAGCCTGCTCCGCGGCGTGGATCGTCGCCGGGTCGTACGGATTGCCACCGTGCTGCACGACGGTGGACGCGGCGTAGAACACACGCCAGTCGTCGGCGATGCCGTACGGCTGCGGCGGGAACATGTGCTCGAACGCGTAGGCGGCGAACACGAACGTGAAGACGAGAAGACCGCCGAGAATCAGCCTGCGCAGGCGCACGCGCCGATCGTATGGAGCGGTGTCGCTGCAGGCGTTCGCCGGGTTGGATCGTTGCAGCTCCGTCAAACAGCGGCTCCCTATACTCGTCCGAGAATGGCTGGTTTCAACGGCATCGACCACATCGGCATCGCCGTTGCCGACCTCGACTCCGCCGTCGCAGCGTACGAGCGTCTCACCGGATCGGCGCCGTCGCACCGTGATCGCGTCGAATCCGACGGCATCGAGGCGGTGATGTTCGAGGTCTGTGGCTCTCGCATCGAGCTGCTGGGCAGCACGCGCGCCGACTCCAAGATCGCGAACTTCCTGGCGAAACGCGGCGGCGGTCTGCACCATGTCGCGTACAAGGTCGACGACGTGCAGGAGAGCCTCGATCGCTTCGCCGGGCTCGGTCTTCGCCTGCTGGACACGTGCCCGCGGCATGGCGCCGCCGGCCGGCTCGTTGCGTTTCTGCACCCATCCGCGGCAGGCGGCGTGCTCACCGAGCTGTGCCAGCCCGACCTGGAGGCGACGACAGCGCACGCGTGAGCGGCGACACCGGCGACACGACGGATTCCTGGCTGCCGCTCGAGCCGTACTACACGGCGGACCCGGACGACGCGCCCGCGGCGGATCCCGGGAGGTACCCATACACGCGCGGCATCCGCGCGGATGGCTATCGCAGCCGTCTCTGGACGATGCGTCAGTACGCCGGCTTCGGCAGTGCCGCGCAGACGAACGAACGCTTCCATTACCTGCTGAATGCGGGGCAGACGGGCCTGTCGGTCGCGTTCGACCTCCCCACGCAGATGGGCTACGACAGCGACGACCCGCATGCGCGTGGCGAGGTGGGCAAGGTCGGTGTGGCCATCGACTCCATCGAGGACATGGAGCTGTTGACGCGCGGCATCCCGCAGGACCGCGTGACGACGTCGATGACGATCAATGCGCCGGCGTCGCTCCTGTTGCTGCTGTACGAGCTGGCCGCGGAGCAGAAGGGCATCGCGCCTGAGACGCTGGGCGGCACCATCCAGAACGACATCCTCAAGGAGTACGCGGCGCGCGGGACGTACATCTTTCCGCCGGCGCCCTCGATGCGGCTGGTCACCGACACGTTCGCGTACTGCGCCAAGCAGCTGCCGCGCTGGAACACGATCAGCATCAGCGGCTACCACATCCGTGAGGCCGGCGCCACAGCGCAGCAGGAGCTCGCCTTCACGCTGGCCAACGGCATCGCCTACGTGCAGGCTGCCATCGACGCCGGGCTGGGCGTCGACGACTTCGCCCCACGCCTCAGCTTCTTCTTCAACGTCAGCAACGACTTCTTCGAGGAGGTCGCGAAGTTTCGCGCCGCGCGCACGCTGTGGGCGGAGATCATGCGCGAGCGCTTCGGCGCGCAGGGGGAGCGCAGCCTGGCGCTCCGCTTTCACGCGCAGACGAGCGGCGCTACACTGACCGCGCAGCAGCCGCTGAACAACGCCGTGCGGGTGGCGCTCCAGGCCCTTGCGGCGGTGTGCGGCGGCGTGCAGTCGCTGCACACCAACAGCTACGACGAGGCGCTGGCCCTGCCGTCGCAGCAGGCCGCGGAGATCGCGCTGCGCACGCAGCAGATCATCGGCTTCGAGTCGGGCGCGCCGCGCGTCGCGGACCCGATGGGCGGATCCTTCCTCGTGGAATCGCTGACGGAGCGGCTCGCCGAGGAGAGCCGCGAGCTGATCGCGCGCGTCGACGAGCTCGGGGGCGCGGTGCGCGCCATCGAGGCGGCCTTCTACCAGCAGCAGATCCAGGATTCCGCGTATCGCCATCAACGCCTCGTTGAATCCGGCGAGCGCGTCATCGTCGGCGTGAACCGCTTCACAGAGACCACGCAGTCCGACGTCGAGATCCTGCGCGTCGGCGCCGGCCTCGAGGCGGAGCAGATCGAGCGCCTGCAGCGGCTGCGCGCGGCGCGAGACGAAGCGCCGGTGCGGCGCGCACTTGACGAGGTGCGCCGCGGGGCATCGGGTGACGACAATCTGTTGCCCTTGCTGCGCGCGGCGCTCGCGGCTCATGCAACGGTGGGCGAGGTGTGCAACGCGCTGCGCGACGTCTTCGGCGTGTACCACGAAGCGACGGCGATGTGATGCGCATGCACGCAGTTGCGTCGTGACGGCGCGCAGCACGCGCACGCCTGCTAGCCTGTCACCGATGTCGAGGACGAAGTACAAGCCGCATCAGGGCATTCCCCCGGAGGGCGCGGGTGACCCCGCCCCGCTGGAGGCCGCCGACCTCGACGAGCTGAACGCGACCGACGGCAACGGCGCCACGTCCGCGACACCCGGGAGCGCCACCGAGCGCTCCATCAACGTGCTGCGCAAGCGCCGCTACGACGCCATCCACCGCGGTGGTGCGGCGGAACGCTCACAGCACGCGAAGAAGAAGCTCACCGCACGCGAACGCATCGAGCGGCTGCTCGACCCCGGCTCGTTCACAGAGCTCGACATGTTCGCCATGCACCGCTCGACCAACTTCGGCATGGACGAGCGCAAGGTTCGCGGTGACGGCGTCGTCACCGGGTGGGGCACGATCGAGGGCCGTCAGGTATTCCTGTTCAGCCACGACGCGTCGGTGTTCGGCGGCTCGCTGGGCGAGGTGTTCGCCGAGAAGGTCGTGAAGATCATGGATCTGGCGCAGCGAACCGGGTGCCCCTGCATCGGCATCAACGATTCAGGCGGCGCGCGCATCCAGGAGGGTGTCGTCTCGCTCGCCGGGTATGCCGAGATCTTCTATCGCAACGTCGAGTCGAGCGGCGTGGTCCCGCAGCTGTCGCTGGTCGTCGGGCCGTGCACCGGCGGTGCCGTGTACTCACCGGCGATGACTGATTTCATCTTCATGGTGCGGCACATCGGCTACATGTTCATCACCGGTCCGGACGTGATCAAGGTGACGACCGGCGAGGTGGTGAACTTCGAGGATCTCGGTGGAGCGGACGTGCACAACCAGCGAAGCGGCGTGGCGCACTTCATCAACGACACCGAGGACGAGGCGTTCGCACAGATCCGCGACCTGCTCTCGTATCTGCCCGCCAACAACCGCGAGCGTCCGCCGTACCGGCCATCGCTCGACGACCCGCACCGTGCCGATCCCGAGCTGCAGACGGTGATCCCGGACAATCCCAACCAGCCGTACGACATGCGCGCCGTCGTCTGCCGCATCCTCGACGAGGCGAAGTTCCTCGAGGTGATGCCGTTTCACGCGCAGAACATCATCTGTGGCTTTGGCCGTCTCGACGGCGACACGGTCGGCGTCGTCGGCAACCAGCCGCGTG
>JAFALX010000256.1 GCA_019234035.1 Candidatus Dormiibacterota bacterium
GCCGAGCCGGCAGGCGCGCACGAGGCGATCCCGTGCCCGGACGTAACCCCCGCGGTTGGCGTGCTGTCCACGCCCGCAGTGGATCCGTTGCGCCACGTCGTATACGTCAGCGCGCGCACCTGGGATGGACGCGATCTGCGGAGTGCCACCTGGCAGCTCCACGCGCTGGACACGGGCACCGGGACGGAGTTGCCGGGCTGGCCAGTGACCATCGCCGGCCGCGCGGATAACAGCGATGCTGCGGTATTCGACCCTGTGCACCAACTGCAGCGCCCGGGACTGGTCGTGGACCAGGGTCAGGCCTTCCTCGCCTTCGGCGGCATCTGCGACCAACCCCCGTACCGCGGCTGGATCGCCGGGGTTTCGACGTCGACCCGGCGCCTGCACCTATGGACCGATGAGGCGGGGGACGACCCAGACGCCGAGGCTGGCATCTGGGAGGCCGGCAGCACACTCAGCGCCGAGGGCGCCCATCTCTTCATGGGCCACTGGGAACGGGACCAGTCCGGCTCCGGGCCGTGCCGCCATCCCCAGCCCCGCGCTGGCCAACTCGGTCCTGCGCCTCGACATCCGCGCCGACGGAACAATCGCCGCATAGATGCGGGTGGCCAGGCACCCCCATGCTGTCCGGCAGGAGGGTCGGTCCACCGGAGCCCAGGTCCAGGTCCAGCTTGTTCAAGGCATCGCCGGCCGCGGGGGTGAAGCGGTCGCCCTCGTCCAGCCGAGCAAGGAGGGCACGCTGTATCTCCTCGACCGCGATCATCTCGGCGGCCGCGACCAGGGGCCGGGTGGGACCGACGCGGCGGTGGCGGAGGCCGGCCCACAGGAGGCGACCTTCAGCCAACCGCTGGTCTGGCCCAAGGGCGGGCTGATCTTCGTCGCCGGCACAGTGAAGATCACCGCCCAGCAGCCGTCTCCGACGCTGCGGGCGTTCCGAGTCGTAGATTCGGGGACACGAGTTCGTCTGCTGTTGGCCGCCTCAGCGCCCACCGTGTTCGGGTACGGGTCAGGGTCACCCGTGCTGGCCGACTCTGCGAAGTCGCCGCTGGTCTGGGTGATCGAGCGCCCGGCAGGCAATGAAATTGGCGGAGGTCTCCGAGCGTACGGCGCCACACCCGATAAGACGAGTCTCGATCTGATGGCAGCGTTTCCAATGCGCGACCCGGCCAAGTTCAGCTCACCGGTCATCGTCAGAGGTGACGAAATCGTCGCGGCCGACGGCACGGGCGAGGTCATGGCCCTTCGGATGACGCCGGCTGGCGCCCCATCACCGCCCCCACAGGGACCCGGCTCGCCGGCAGGACCCGTGATCGTCGCCGCACTCGCCGTGGCAGCGGCGGCTGTCGGCTTGTTCTTTCGTCGGCGCTCGCAGGCAAGGCGCTGAGCCTCGCGCGCAGAGGTCCGGGGCGTCGCCGCCTCCGAGTGGCGCCCCCTTCCGCGCACGGCTGCGCCGCCCGCAGATCCTGCTCATGGGGAGCTACACGGATGAACGTTCTTGAGGCTTACGTGAGTTCTCTGGTGCCGAGGACGACAACAAGCCGGGCTTCGTGGTTACACTGCGCGACGTCCAGATGCTGCGGTGGATGACTCGTTCCGGGATCGTCAACAGGGACCACCTCTGCCGCAAGTACTTCTCCTCCATTCGCGCCACCTGGCGGCCTGGCCTCATCCGGCCGCGACCGCGCGTTTCCCAGCATGCCCCATCTCGTGCGCGCGTCGCCCGGCGGGGGCGTTGCTCGCGGACGTCGACCTAAGCATTCACCTCGTGCTGCTCGCGCGGCGAGCCGCCGAGGAAGCTGCGCAGCTCGGGCGGGAAGCCCTCGAGCTGACCCTCACTGACGGGCGGCGACCCGAGACGTGAACTCTCGCGCCAGCGCTCGAGGACGTCGTCGATGAAGACGCGCAGCGTGGCCACGGGGAAGCCGATCTCCTCGAGCGTGCGCGACTCGGTCGCGAGGAACTTGTCCATGGCGGTGCTCAGCTCCGCCAGGCGGTGCTCCAGCTCCTCTGCCGCCCGGGGATCGTTCGGGGACAGGATTGCCGCGCCCTTGGCCGCGAGTAGCGGCTCGGTCAGCCCGCCGTACACCTCCGTGAACTCGATGCTCAGCCGGCGCATCGCCTCGACGCGGCGCTCGCCCACCTGGCGCAACCACGCGCGGCGGTCGGCGGCCGTTCCGAGCGCGCACTGCGCATAAAAGCGATTGTGCGCGTGCTCACCGACGCGCAGGTGCACGCACGTCAGGTGCATGCCGAGCGGCTGCTCCTGCGTCGTCGCCGCGACGAACCGCTGCGCCTGAAACGTCGGACATGCGGAAAAGTCCGCGGGGAACGGACGCGGATACGGGCAGTTGTCCGGCGGGGGTCCGCTGTCCCGTCCTGGATCCGACACGCTCATGGGTGGCCGCCTATTGTGCTCGCCGCGCCATGCGCATGCATCCGGCAAATGTGTCAGCAGGCGCGTGTATGGATGTCAGGCGGCATCGCCGGCCGGAAGCGGGACGCGGAGCGGCGAGCCGGCCTCGAGCTGCTGCAGCCCGTCGAACGCCGCGTACTTGTATGCGTCCGTCCACGTGGGGACATTGAACGGCGCCTGGATGAAATAGTCGAGATCGCCACCGTTTTGCAGCACGGCCTGGCCCAGGTGGATGATCTCGGCAGCCATCTCGCCGATGACGTGGACGCCGAGCAGGCGGCGATCGTTGCGGCGGAAGACCAGCTTGACCATCCCGTCGTCGGCGCCGGCGATCGCGGCGCGGACGTTGCGTGCGAACTCCGAGCGACCGACGGCATAGTCGATGCCCTGCGCTTTCGCCTGCTCCTCGGTGAGGCCGACGGCGGCCACCTCGGGCACGCCGTAGATGCCGAACGGCGGCTCGTAGCGGGTGCCCTCATGCAGCGGGGTGCCCAGCGCACATGACGCGGCCCTGCGGCCCTCCTCCGCTGCGACCGACGCCAGCGCGGGCGGACCGATCACGTCACCAGCCGCGTACACGCCGGGGCACGTGGTCTGAAAGTCCGCGCCGACGATGACGCGGCCGCGCGGATCGAGCGCGACGCCGGCCTCCTCGAGCCCAAGGTCGGCCGTGTTGCCGGCACGCCCTGCCGCCACCAGCAGCTTCGCCGCGACGATGGTGCTCCCGTCCGCCAGCGTCACCGACAGCCTGCCCCGGGAGTGCTCGACGGCCTGCACGGAGGTGCCCAGACGGAGGTCGATGCCGAGCCGTTCGAAGGCTCGCGCCAGCCTGCCGGAGATCTCTTCGTCGAGCATGGCGGCGAGCCGGGGCGCGATGTCGATCAATGTGACGTGCACGTCCAGCGCGCGGAAGATCGATGCGTACTCGCATCCGATCGGGCCGGCTCCGACGACCGCGACGCTGTCCGCCAGCGCGCTGACTGTGAGCAGGCTTTCGGAGTCCAGCACGTCGTGGTCGTCGAAGTCGAACCCCGGCGGATGAAACGGGCGCGAGCCGGTGGCGAGCAGCACGACGTCGCACGCCAGCTGCCGCTGCGTGCCGTCTGCGGCCTCGACGTCGACCCGCCCGCGCCCTCGCACGCGCCCGTGTCCGTGAATGACGTCGATCGCGTGACGATCGAAATTGTCGTGCACCTGGTGCTCGACGAGTGCCATCACCTCAGCGGCCCGCGTTCGCAGCACCTCCATCGTGTGCGCGCGGTCGATCGCCGGCGCGACGCCGTACAGGTCGCGCTTGCGGAACCCGGTGACGTAGAGCGCGGTCTCGCGGAGCGTCTTGGTGGGGATGCCGCCGTCGCGCACCACGACGCCGCCCACCCAGCTCTCGCGCTCGACGACGGCCACCCTGCGCCCGAAATAGGCGGCGTGCGCAGCGGCCTTCTCGCCCGCGGGGCCGGATCCGATGACGACGACGTCGTAGGTCTCGATGGCCGGCACGGTACTACGCTGCGGCAGTGCTTCACGACGACCGCGCCGCCCTGCGCTCGGAGGCCGCCGCGCGGCTCGGCGCCGGCGGGTTCCTCGCCCCGGACGAGGAGGCGGCGGAGCTGCTCGCCGCCGCCGGCGGCGACGGGGCGAGGCTCGAGGCGCTGGTCGCGCGGCGGCTGACCGGCGAGCCGCTCGCATGGATCACCGGGAGCACCACCTTCTGCGGGCTGCGAGTTCTGGTCGATCCTGGCGTCTACGTGCCGCGTCCGCACACGGAGGCGCTGGCGCTGCGCGCGGCGGAGCGGCTGCCTGCGGACGGTGCGGCCGTCGACGTCTGCAGCGGCTCGGGGGCGATCGCGGCCGTGCTGCGAGCCCGGCGGCCGCAGGCGCGCGTGATCGCCGCCGACATCGACGAGCGCTCGGTCGATTGCGCGCGGCGCAACGGCGTCGACGCCGTGCAGGGAGACCTCCTGGCGGCGGTGCCGGCTGCGTTGCGCGGCGTGGTCGACGTCATCACCGCGGTCGTGCCGTATGTGCCGGCTCACGAGTTGCGGTACCTGCAGCGCGACACCTTCACGTTCGAGTCGACGCTGGCCTACGACGGCGGCCGCGACGGCGCACGCCTGCTCCGGCGCCTGGTCCGCGAGAGCACGCGCTTCGTGCGGCCCGGTGGCGTGCTGCTGCTTGAGCTCGGCGGCGACCAGGCCCAGGTCCTTGCGCCGGTTCTGGCGGCGGCCGGCTATGGCACCCCGCGCGTGCTCGCCGACGAGGACGGAGATGTCCGCGGCGTCGAGGCCAGGCGCTAGCCCGGCCCGAGCACCGCGTCGCGCATCCAGTGACACGCCAGGAGCGCGAGCTCGAGCTCGATGCGGGTGTCGCGCAGCGGGCGACCCAGAGCCTCCTCCGCCTGCTGTATCCGGTAGTGAACGGTGTTCTTGTGTACGTGCAGCAGCTCCGCTGCCGCAGTGAAGCTCGAGCCGTTGCGGAGGAAGACCAGTGCCGTCTCACGGAGGCGCTCATGCGTGCGGTCGGCGGTCGCCAGGGCGCCGAGCGTCGTCCGCACCCACGCGCGGGCGAAGTCCAGGTCGGTTGACAGCGCCGCGATCGGCGCCACCTCGTCGAAGCGGACGACACTTGGCGCGTGGTCGCCGGCGTACAGCGCGACGCGGTGCGCACGCGCGGCCTCGCGGTGCGTCTGTCGAAAACCGTCCAGTCCCCGGGCACGGCCACCGATCGCAAAGCGGGTGGCAGGATTCTGGCCGGACACTCTGTCACCGACGGCGCCGTTGCCTCCGTGGTCGTTGGCGGCGATCCAGGCCCACGCCGTCGACTCGTCGACGGGGATGAAGAGCGGCTCGACCGCCGTCGCGCCGCTGCGGATCGCGTACCGATCCACTGCGCGCTCGAGGTCGACCAGCGCGTCATGTTCGGGCGCTCGCCCGCACCAGACGACCACGCCGACGTGCGGCTGTTCGAGCCGGTAGTCCAGCAGCCGTTCACTCTGCAGCATATCGACCGCCTCGCCGGCCAAAAGCTGGCGTACCGTTGCCCGCTGCGCTGCGCCGCGGTTACGTGACCAACGATCGCGTTCGATCTCGTACGCGGTCGCCACCTGTTCCACGACGCGGTCGATGTACCGGAAGCTGACGTCGACGATCGCGTTCGTCGCCGCGACGGCGTCGTCGCCCCGCTCCTGGGCGTCGAGCTCACGCAGGCACCAGCGCAGGAAGCACGCGTGACCCAGGCGGTAGGTGCGCATCAGCGCCACCTGTGAGATGCCTCGCTGCGCGAGACGTCGTGCGTACCCCAGGGCCGCCGGCGGGGCTTCAGCCTCCTCGATCGACGCCGCCCCCTGCAGCACATGCAGGATGGTCACGACGTTCGCTTCGATGCTGGCGGCAAGCGCACTCAGAAGCCGTTCGTCGTCGCGGACTTCGGGGATGCGCCCGGCGATCGCGTCGCTGATGTCGCGGACGAGCTCTGGCGAGCGCCGATCGAGGGCCGTCGCCACGGCGACGACGGTGTCCACTTCGCCGGGGCGCACATCGACCGGCACCCGCCTCTCAGCCATTCGCGCAAGTATGCGCGCCGCCAATTGGTGCCGCGGACCAGCACGGCGAGCGGAATTGGTGTGCGGGTCCCTAGGAGCCGGTACGGGTGGGCGCGCACGCTCGTCGCATGGCGATGGGCAGCCGTGTCGAGCTCGGCGAGAGCGAACCACCGGCGCTGGAGATCAGGTCAGTTGACGCTAGAAGCGGCAGCGAGCAGCGGACGACCCTGTCCACCGTCGCGCAGGGGAGCGCTCCCCAGCAGGAGGAACGCGTCGATGGGTTCCGCTAGTCCCGAGGCCGCAGGCGCCGTCGGCATCGAAGGATCCGCACTGAAGCGCGCGCGGGGGCCCCGGCAACGGCAGTCATTGCGGCACGCGCTCGGCGTGCTCGGCCCGGGACTCATCACGGGTGCTGCCGACGACGACCCGTCCGCCATCGCGACCTATTCGGCGACCGGCGCGCAGTACGGCTATGGGCAGCTCTGGACTGCGCTCTGGATGCTGCCGCTGCTGACGGCGGTGTCGGAAGCGGCGGGGCGGATCGGGTTCGCCACGGGCCAGGGCCTTGGCGCCGTCATGAGGCAGCGCTACTCGGTTCCCGTGGCGCGGGGAGTGATCACGCTCTTGGTGGCGGCGAACGTCATCACCATCGGCGCCGACATCGGTGCGGTGGCGAGCGCGGTGCAACTCGTCGTTCCGGTGCCGGCGCCGCTGCTCACGGTCACGTTCACCGCGGTGGTGCTCGCACTGGAGATCGGCTTGAGCTACAAGCGCTATGCCGGCGTGCTCAAGTGGTTCTCGCTGGCGCTGCTCGCCTATCCCATCTCGGTTCTCCTGGTTGCGGAACCGTGGCCCGCGATCCTGCGGGCGACGTTCGTGCCCAACATCCAGCTGTCACCGGCGTTCTTCTACATCCTCACCGCAGTGATCGGCACGACGGTGAGTCCATACATGTTCTTCTGGCAGTCGTCGCAGGAGGCCGAGGAGGATCGCGCCGATGGCGGACGTCGCTCGCTGCGCGACCTGCGCTTGGACAACGCGGCCGGCATGTTCGCGTCGCAGGCGGCGGCGTGGTTCATCATCGTGTTGGCCGGCACGGTGCTGCACGGCGGCGGCATCACCAACATCAACAGCGCCGCGCAGGCGGCCGGGGCGCTGCAACCCTTGGTGCACACGTTCCCGCACGCCGGCGAGATCGCCAAGGGACTGTTCGCCCTGGGAATCCTCGGGCTCGGGCTCCTCGCGGTCCCCGTCCTGGCGGGATCGTCGTCGTACGCGGTGAGCGAGGAGCACGGGTGGAAGGCCGGGCTCGATCTCAAGCCGAAGCAGGGTCGCCGCTTCTACGCGGTGATCATCGCGGCGATGCTGGTCGGGCTGACGCTGACGCTCATCGGTGTCAACCCCATCGCCGCGCTTGTGTTTGCGTCGGTGTTCAGCGGGTTCGCGGCGGTTCCCGTCATCTGGGTCATCGGGCGCATCAGTGCCGACCGTCGTGTCATGGGTGCGGCACGCGGCGGGTGGCTCTCGCAGGTGCTCATCTGGGCGACGTTCGCAGGCACCGCCGCGGCAGCCCTTCTCATCATCGTCTCGCTGGTGCACCACTGATGGTCGACGTCGCAGCACCCATCACCGCCGCAGCACCTCCAACCGTCCCTCGTCCATCAGGGCGTGCGAGCGCTGTTGCTCCGGTGAGCGTGCACACGCTCGTCGTCGCCGCGCTGATCGTGCTGTCGGTCGTCGCTCTTGCGCTGCTGCTCCGAACGCTGTCCAGCAGCGTTCTCGTAATCCTCCTCGCCATCGTGTTCGCCGAGGGGATCCGCCCGCTCGTGGATCGACTGCAGCGGCGCGGACTGTCCCAGCCGCTCGGAATTCTGGCGGTGTACGTCGCCCTGGCGGCAGTGCTGGCCGGCGTCGTCGCCTTGCTCGTGACGCCGGTCGCGACGCAGGCGGAGTCGGTGGCGCGCAACCTGCCGTCGTACGAGAAGCAGCTCGTCAGTGCCATCGACAGCGTTGCTGCGCAGCTGCATCTCTCGGTCAACGTGTCGCAGCAGGTAGGCCAGGTCCTCGGAGGACTGCAGAGCGCGCTGGTCGGGGTCGGGAGCACGATCGTCGCTGTCGCGGTGAACTTCGTTCTGGTCCTGGTGATCGGTTTTCTATGGCTGGTGACGAGCGCGCGCCTGAAGGCATTCGTCGTCGACCTGTTGCCGGTCAACGGGCAGCAGACGGCGAGTGACGTGCTCGGCGAGATGGGGCTTCGCGTCGGTGGCTACCTTCGCGCGATGTCGATCAACGGTGTCGTCGTCGGAGTGGCCACCGGTCTTGTCGCGGCGCTGCTGCGGCTGCCGGCGCCGGCCCTGCTCGGTGTGTTCACGGGAGTCGTCGCGCTGATCCCCGTTGTCGGCGCCGTCCTCGGAGTTGTCGTTCCTGCACTCGCCGCGCTGACGTTCAGCCCCACGTATGCGCTGATCGTCGTTGCGGTGATGGCGGTTGTTCAGATCGTCGACGCCAACACCGTCGTGCCGCTCGTCGTGAATCGCGTCGTCTCCGTGCCCGCGCTGCTGGTCGTCATCTCCCTGACGGTCGGTGGCGCTCTGGCGGGCGTCATCGGCGCGCTGCTCGCCGTCCCCATTGCCGCTGCTGGGCAGGTGCTCGTCCTGCGCGTCGTCGTGCCGGCGGTACACCGCGCCGAGGGTCGAGCGACGAATGACGAACCGTCCGGATCAGCACCCGTCGCGGAGGGCGTGCGATGACGTGCTGATCCGCGCGACGACAGACAGATCCCCCGCACTGGGCGCGGCCGGGGGCGGACATGAGCCGTGCCCGATCACACAAGGACAGACACATGAACATCGGTGGACAGACCGTTACGACCGTGATCAAGGACACGATCGCGGTGGATCAGAATGTTTTTGACAACACCAGCACCAAGGTCGGCGTGATCGACACGATCGACTACGCGACCGGCTGGCTGACGATCGCGGCGGGCCCGTTGGAGAGTCGCGAGCTGTACGTGCCCTTCCGGCTCATCACCTTCATCGATCCGCACGAGCTGTTCCTTGGCGCGTCGAAGGACGAGCTGACACGCGAGTACTCGTCCCCGCCCCAGCGGACGACAGCGGTGACCGGCAAGGGCGCCGGCGCGGCGGCCACGACGACCGAGCCGAGCGGCTACGACGGCGCACCGGTCCTCGTCAACGCGGCGACCGTCGCCACGGTGCGCGACAAGATCGCGTCGGGATTCGAGGTCTACACCTCGGACATGTCGTTCCTGGGCACGATCAAGGAGTACGACCCGACGACCGGGCTGATGATGCTGCAGAAGGGCCCGCTGTCCGACCACGAGCTCGTCGTGCCCATCAGCGTCGTCAACGAGGTGGACACCAGCGAGGCGCAGGTGGTGCTCACCGCATCGGAGGCAGACGTCAAGAAGATGACCCCGGTGAGCGTGGTGCGAACCGCCGCACAGCTCGCGGGCAACTAGGGAGGAACGACCCCGGTCCGTGCGGTGCTGCAGCCCCGGCACTCGTAACAGAAACCCACGACAGCGAAGGGTGGGACTCGCGCCGGTACGCGGGTCCCACCGCCGCGACAGATGTCCCTGCGATCCCCGCGGGCTCAGTGCTCGCCGCGCGAGTCGGGTGACAGCGACCCGAGCGCGTCGCGGAGCGCTGCTCGCGTGGCGACTCCGAGCTTCGGAAACACGCGATGCAGATGACCGCTGACGGTGCGGTGTGACAGGAACAGCTTCTCGCCGATCTGCTTGTTGGTGAGGCCCGACGCAGCGAGCCTGGCGATCTCGAGCTCCTGCGGTGTGAGCGACTCGATCGCCACGTCTCGCGTGCGCGGCCTCACCTGGCCGGTGGCTCGCAGCTCGGCCCCGGCGCGCGCCGCCCACGGCGACGCGCCCAATCGGGTGAAGGCCTCCTCCGCCGCCTTCAGATGCCGGCGCGAGTCCACCGTCGCGCGTGAGCGGCGCAACCGTTCCCCATAGAGAAGGTGAACACGGGCGAGATCGAAAGGCCAGCGTGCGGCGTCCGCACCGCGCAGCGCCTGCTCGAAGAGCTCGAACGACGTGCCGTCGTCGTCTTCGACCAGCGCGGCGGCGGTCGTCGCGTGCAGTGCGAGCCGCGGCGACACCGCCGCGACGTTGGCGGCGCGCATCGCGGCCACGTGCGCCGCCGCCTCGGCTCGGTGTCCGCTGCGTACGCCGGCGCCGACGAGGTCCAGCATCGACCACGCAACCATCGGCACATGGGACTCGATGGTGCCGGCGTCGGTGATGGTCGTCGCCTGCGCGAAGGCCTCCTCGAAATCGCCGCTGCCCAAGGCTGCGAGCGTGCGGACGTGCGCGGCGTACTCCAGGGTCGCGCGGATCCGCCGTGGGAGCGCCCACCGCACCATCGCGTCGGCGATCGCTTCCGCACGGTCGAAGTCGCCGCGCAGCGCGGCAAGCAGGGCAAGGAAGTACCGGCCGGGCCATGCGAACAGCTCGTAGCCGCCGGCCTCGCAGAGAGCGACACCTTCGTTGAGCAGCGCTTCCGCCTCCGTCCACTGGCCGGTGAACAGGTCGTCCTGCCCCATCAGCATCAGCGCCTGCATCGCCGAGCCCACCGCACCCCCGGCGCGGCCGTCGTGGATGACGCGCCACAACGCGGAGCGGCAGCCGCTGAGGCGGTCGACGTACACCGCGGCGATGGCGATGCGGATGATCTGCGTCGGATCGTTCTCCGCGACCAGGGCGGCGATCTCGTCGTCGAGCCGCGACAGCGCTTCGTGCCCGCGCCCCAAGGGGTCGGCGAACGAGCGACCGCTCAGCCACAGCGCCGTTGGAACCGGCCCGGAAAAGCGCTCGAGAGCGCGGTGGAACGGCTGCCACAGCTCGCCGCTGCTGCCAAAGAAGGACACGAGGGTCAGCGTGTGCAGGGCCTCCTCCAGCGCGATGTCACCCGGCGCGGTGGTGCTCTCGATCGCGCCGGCCAGCAGACGGTGCGCGGTGTCGACGTCGCCCTCGCCGTTGATCAGGACGATCGCGGCGGTCGCCGCCGCCTGCAGCGTGTGGCGGAACTCCGGGTCCGCCTCGTGTGCGTCGGCCAGGAGCTGCGCGGCACGGCGCAGATCGCCGCTGACATCGGCGCCGAGGTACGCCGCCTCCGCGAGCCGGCGCGCGCGGTCGTCGCGGCGCGGGCTGAGCTCCGCTGCGCGAGTGAGCGCAGCGATTGCGCCCAACGAATCGCCGCGCTTGAGGAAGCGGTACGCGGCCCGTGCGAGGAGATCCGCGACGCCCTCGTCGGGTGTGACGGTCGCCTCCGCGAGATGCCACGCGTGCCGGTCTGGCTGTGCCGCGAACAGCTCCGCGAGGGTTGCGTGTGCGCCTCGCCGCTCGGCCTGCGTCGACATCTCGACCACGGCGGAGCGGATCAACGGATGGCGGAACATCGGCCGGCGTGTCCCGGTGTCGATGAAGGCGAGGCGCGCACGCTCCGCGGCGTCGAGGCCCTCGATGCCGCCCCCCGGGTCGTCGGCGGATGCCAGGACGCGTGGGTCGCCGGTGCCGTCGAACGCCATCAGCAAAAGCGTCTGCCGGGTCGTGGAGGGGAGCGCCGCGATGCGCGTCGCGAAGACCGTCTGCAGCCGGCGGCTCAGCGGCAGCGCAACAGGCAGATGCTGTTCGGCCGTGCGCTGCGGATGGCTCAGCGCCGCGGGAAGCTCGAGGAGTGCCAACGGGTTGCCCTGCGCGTCGCCGAGGATGCGGGTGCGCACCGGAGCTGACAGCGTCGGAAACGCCGCATCCACGAGGGTTCTGGCGGCGGTGTCGTTCAGCGGACTGATCTCGAGCTCCGGGAGACCAGTGCGGTCGAACGAGGTCTCCTCGTCGTAGCGGAGCGCGCCGAGGAAGGCGACCGGCATCCCGGACAGACGTCTCGCCGCGAAGCTGAGCGCAGCCGCGCTGGCCCTGTCCAACCACGGAAGGTCGTCGGCGATCAGGAGCAGCGGACGCGTTGCCGATGCCTGTTTGAGCAGCGCGAGGAGCGCGTTGGCGATGACGAGCCGGTTCGGAACGCGTCCTCGTCCCAGGCCGAGCGCGACGTTCAGCGCGTCGCGGTGGCCCGGCGGAAGCGCGGGCAGCTCGCCGAGGAGCGGGAGGAGGACCTGGTTCAGCGCCGCGAAGCTGATATCGACCTCGTACTGGATCCCCCTGGTCCGGACGATCAGCGCGCCGGCACCCTGCGCGACCCGATTCGCGTGATTGAGGAGCTCGCTCTTGCCGACACCCGCGTCGCCGATCAGCACGAGCGCGCCACCATCTCGGAACGCCTGTTCCAAGAACTCGCGGATGGACGCCGCCTCGCTGACACGGTCCACGAGGGCGACCGCTCGCCCCGCTCCCAGCACCTCGACCTCGTCCAACGGCCCTCTCCCGTAGGTTCCGGCTGAGAGATTACTCCGCTTCGCGATTCAGGCCATTTGACGCAAGACGGTGGCCGGCTCGCGGTCGACACTCACGTGTGTTGGCTGACGTTGACGATGCCCTGATCTCGAAGGTCAGCCCATGGTCGGTGGCGGAAACCGTGGCTCGCCTGCGAGCCGTCATCGCCGCACGAGGGCTGGACCTCGTGGCGGTGCTCGACGTCGGGGCCGGCGCGGGCGACGCGGGATTCGCGGTTCGGGAAGCAGCGCTGGTGCTCGTCGGCGGCGCGGCGATGACCACGCCCGTCATCGATGCGGCGCCGCTGCGTACCCTCGGTCTCCCGCTCACGGTGCTGGTGTGGGCGGACGCGCTCGAGACCAAGGTCGCACACGTTTCCGCCGCGGCACTACGGCTGCGTTACGACCTCGGCGTCGAGCTGAGCGCAGGGCTCACGTGCATCGCCGACATCGTCGACGTCGTCATCGATCGCTAGCGCCCCTCACGTGGAGCACCAGTCCTGCGCCAACAACAGGTCATCTGACGCAAGACGTCGCATCGGTGGCTGCCCAGACTCGCGGCACGGCGCGCAGAGCGCCGGAGATGGGTAGTGAGCGTCACCCCGCGTGGCGCCCAGGAAAGGAGAGAGCGAGAGATGGCCGTCACGATCGAGCAATCGACCACCACAGAGATTCGCCCGTTCCGCGTTGAGTTTTCGGACGAGGCGCTCGCCGATCTGCGACAGCGCGTGAACGACACGCACTGGCCGGCCGCGGAGATCGTCGGAGACGCGTCGCAGGGGGTTCAGCTCGAGACGCTGCAGGCGATCGCGCGGTACTGGTGCAGTGCCTACAACTGGCGTGTGGTCGAGGCGCGGCTGAATGCGCTTCCGCAGTTCAAGACCGAGATCGACGGTGTGGACATCCACTTCATTCACGTCAAGTCGCGCCACGAGAATGCGCTGCCGCTGCTGCTCACGCACGGCTGGCCTGGTTCGGTGATCGAGATGCTCGGCGTGGTCGGACCGCTGACGGATCCGACCGCGCACGGCGGCACCGAAGCCGACGCATTCGATCTCGTCATTCCGTCGTTGCCCGGGCACGGCTTCTCCGCTGCGCCGGCGGTGACCGGGTGGAACCCGGACCGCATCGCACAGGCGTGGGGGCAGCTGATGAGGCTCCTCGGCTACACGCGGTACGTCGCACAGGGTGGCGACCAGGGGGCGAGCGTCACGGATGCGATGGGGCGTCTGGCGCCGGACGGGCTCCTGGGCATCCACCTGAACCTGCTCGCATCGTTCCCGACGCCAGTGGTTCTCGGGATCTTCGGCGGCAACATCCCGGCGCCCGAGGGGCTCTTCAAACGGCTCGGTGTCGCGGCGATCACCGACAGCGTCAACAAGGAACCGACCGCGTTCAATGCCGCCGCGGCCGTCTACCACCGCGGCTACCTCGTGGAGATGGGCGAGCATCCGCAGACGATCGGCTACGCGGCGACGGGCTCACCCATCGGACTTGCGGCATGGATGCTGGACCACGATCCGGACAGCTACGCGAAGATCTCGCGCGCCTTCGTCGAGGGCACGGAGACCGGCGGGCTGACGCGCGACGCCGTGCTCGACAACATCACGCTGTACTGGCTCACGAACACCGCGACGTCAGCGGCGCGGCTCTACTGGGAGGAGACGCAGGCGACGGTCAAGGCGCTGTCTTCCGGACAGAAGCCGCCCAAACTCGAGCTGCCGGTTGCGTTCACCGTCTTCCCGAACGAGATCTTCCAGGCGCCGCGCAAGTGGGCGGAGAAGGTGTACCCGAATCTCACGTACTTCCACGAGGTCGATCGCGGCGGCCACTTCGCCGCGTGGGAGCAGCCACACCTCTTTGCGGAAGAGCTGCGCGCAGCCTTCCGGTCAGTGCGCTGATGCAGCGCGCATCCGCACGTGAGGGCGACACAGACAGGAACATCAGGTGCAACACGGAGGGCTCTCGATGAGCAAGCAACCAACGATTGTCTTGGTGCACGGCGCGTTCGCGGACGCGTCCAGCTGGAACGGCGTCGTCGAGCTCCTGCTGAACGACGGGCACGACGTGGTCGCCCCTCCCAATCCGCTGCGCGGCATCGCGATCGATTCCGCGTACATCGCGAGCGTGCTCAGCCAGATCGACGGCCCCGTGCTACTGGTGGGTCACTCGTATGGCGGCGCCGTCAACAGCAATGCCGCCACCAAGGCGGCGAATGTCGTCGGGCTCGTGTTCGTCGCGGCCTTCGCCCCCGATGAGGGCGAGACGCTCGGCGACGTCGAGGGCGCCTCGAGGGACAGCGTGCTCGCGTCGGCGCAGCTCATCCGCACGTACCCGGCCGGAAGCAACGGGGAGACAGCGCCCGAGGTCCTGGTGGACCCGGCGCAGTTCCACACGGCGTTCGCAGCCGACGTGCCCGCCGGACAGGCTGCCGTGATGGCTGTGACCCAGCGGCCCGTCGCAGCGGCTGCGTTCACCGAGAAGAACGGACCGCCGGCATGGAAGAACCTGCCGTGTTGGACGGTCGTGGCGACCGGCGACAAGGCGGCGGGGACGGACGTGATTCGTGCGCAGGCGCTGCGCGCCAAGTCCACGATCACCGAGGTCGAAGGGTCGCACGTGATCATGGTGTCGCAGCCGCAGGCGGTGACCGACGTGATCCTGCAGGCGCTCGGCGCGGTGTCGAAGCAACCGATCGGAACGCAGGGATGAGTACAGCGCAGATGCCGTCGGTGGCGACGTCACTCGGGCCCGTCAAGCAGATCGAGACCGACCTGCTCAGCATCGGGTATGTCGAAGCCGGT
>JAFALX010000341.1 GCA_019234035.1 Candidatus Dormiibacterota bacterium
CGCCCGCAACGGACGTGCTCACAGTGCCGACGGCGGCGAGTGCTGAACCAGAGCGGTGTCTGCACGCCATGCGCCAACACCGACGCGGCCGAAGCACGCCGCATCGCCGGCCTGGTTATGGCGGCCTTTGACCAGAACTCCCCAGTGCGCGGAGGGCTGCGGCGCGCATGACGCCGGTCCGCGAGCGGCACCGGCCCGAGGCAACACACGACCGCGCCGCCGGGCTGACCCGTCAAGGCCAAGACGAGTGCGCTGCGCGCAGCCTTGACCGGCGCCGGCGTGCGCGGTGACGCGCCAAGGCCTCGGGCCGGAGGCGGCCCCGCGGAGGACCACGGCGATGATTCGCGTCACCACCAAGCGCTACACCTTCCAGCTCGTTCAGGACGCTGCCGAGACGTATCCGATGCGCAGCCAGCTGCTGTCGCCGCGCGACGTGGCGCGCGTGGCGCATGAGCTCATTGGCACTGAGATCACCGAGTGCCTCCTTGCCTTTTTCCTCAACGCGCGGCAGCGCGTCACCGGGTATGCGGAGATCGCGCGCGGCACGCTCAACGCAACGCGATTCACGCCGCGCGACGTGCTGACTCCGGCGTTGCACGCGGCATGCTGCGGGATCGTGCTCGTTCACAATCATCCCAGTGGCGACGTCGAGGCGAGTCGCGCGGACCGCATGGCCACGGCTGCGCTGCGCCAGGCGTGCCAGGTGATTGGGCTCGAGCTGGTCGACCACGTCATCGTCGGCCCCGGCGGCGAGCACTACTCGTTCCGCGACCGCGAGCAGTGGGACGTGGAGGAGTAACGGGGACAGAGGGATGCGGACGCGGCCGCGGCGCGGCTCGCTCCGCGCCAGGAGCGGACTGCCGCGGTCGCGCCGCTGCGCCGGCGCTCCTCGAGGGGCGTGTACGGCCCGATGCGGAACTGCCTGCGCCGGCCGCGCCTCGCGTCGTGTCAAGGGTAAAGCTGCGCCGCTGACGCGCCCTTGACACGCGGCGCGCCCGTCGCTGCTCCCAGGCATCGGGCCGCACAGGTGGCCCCATCGGAGGAACTGCCATGGCACAGCAGCGTCGTTCGCCCGCGGAAGTCAACCGCATCCTGGCGCAGCTACAAGAGCTCGCCGACCACCCCGGCCGCGTCGAGCGCATGCATGGGCATCGGGAGCTGGATGGACTGCGGCATCTGCCGCACGACACTCGGCGGCGCACTGACCCGACGTCGGGACAGCGCTACATGGCGGACTACAGCTCGCCGCAGCGAGACCACGAGATGAACTGGGGCAGCCTCTTGTAGAGGCGCCCCGCGCTGGACGGGAGACGCGCGATGCGGTATGCGAGGTGCGAGATGCCGTCTCTCAACCGCGTGCACCTGATCGGTGTCGTGGCCACACGTCCGCAGCAAACGGGCGACGCGGGCGTGGTTGGCTTCGTGCTCATGACGGAGCGGCCGCGGGGCAGCGGCGTGGAGCGGCACCGCATCGTCGCGTCCTCGGACACGGATGCGCTGCGCGAGCTGCACGTCGGCGCGTCGGCATACGTCCGTGGCCACCTCGAGCGTCGGCGCGGGCGCACCGTCGTTGTGGCCGCCGAGTCCTTCGTCGTTGGTCCCGCGCCTCCGATCGCCGAGGAGCCCGAGCGACCGACCACAACCCATCGATCTCCGGCCGCTCACGAGCGGCGCGGGCATCTGCGGCATATCGGTGCCGGCACTCCCCGAGAGCGCCTGGTCTGGGTGCGCGCCACGACCGTGGGCGATCGCGCGCCGGCGGGGGAGTAGCCCGACTCCAGGCGGCCGCTCCGGGCCGGACCACGGCTCCGTTCAACCAGGCGACGCTGCCACGCCGCTTGGCCTTGTTCCGTCAAGCCAGCCTGTCGGCTCGCTGCGCTCGGGCTTGACGGCGGCTCGCGGCGTGGCTGAGGCGCGCCTGACGGAGCCCGTGGCGGCTCCGACCGGAGGGCTCGCCATGATCGTCGTCGGACAACCGATTGCCCCGGCACGGCTGCGGGGCAGCGACCGCCAAGTAGCCTGGGCGCTGCGCGTGCGCGCCGACCTCCTGCCGGAGATCCACGACCTCCGCGACGGCGCCGCAGCGCGGCTGCGGACTCCGCACCTCACGGAGCTCGAGCAGCAGGGGTACGCCGCCATGCTCGAGGCGGCCGACTCACTGATCGCCGAAGAGCGCGCCGGGTTCTGGATCGACATGCGGGGGCACAGCATGCACAGCCTGGTGGCGCAGCGGGTCGAGGCGGCGCGCACGGCCGTCGCCGCGGAGGAGCGCTGATGCCGCTCGCGCTGGACCAGACGGTCACGATCGAGCCGGACCGGCGGACCTATCCGACGGTGCCGCCGACAACGTGCCGGCTGCGCCTGTACGAATGGGCGGGTCAGCGTCCGGCGGTCGCGATCGTCAGCGAGCTCGCCGACAACCGCGGGCTGTCGGTGA
>JAFALX010000176.1 GCA_019234035.1 Candidatus Dormiibacterota bacterium
CGCCAGCGGTGACGTGGCGCCGCGCGTGCGGGCTCCGACCAGCGCCTCGACCACCTTGGGGTCGATCACCGAGCCGCCACGCGCGACCTCCTGCACCGCGTTGACCAGCTGCTCGATGTCGGACACGCGCTCCTTCAGCAGGTAGCCGCGACCGGCGGCGCCCTTCTCGAGCAGCGCCAGCGCGTACTCCGGCTCGATGTACTGGCTGAGCACGACCACACCGACCTCGGGTCGCTCCGAGCGCAGCCGCTCCGCGGCCCGAAGGCCCTCGTCGGTTCCCGTCGGTGGCATGCGGATGTCGGTGATGACCACGTCCGGCTGCTGTTCCGCGATGGCCTGCTCCAGCGACGGCAGGTCGGCCGCGGTCGCCACGAGGTCGACCTCGTCGGATGCCTCGAGCAGCTGGCGGAGACCTTCGCGCAGCAGGTAGTTGTCCTCGGCGACCACAACTCGGACCACGGCCGTGAGTATCCCCGCTCGGATGCACCACGCGTGGGCGGCTCCCATCCGCAAATGGTGTGGCTGGCACCCGTGCACCGTGCGGCCGCACAACCTATGGTTGGAACAGGAGCAATGGGAGAGCCGAGCGTGAAAGTGCTGATCGTGGATGACCAGGAACCGTTCCGGGCGGTCGCGCGGACTGTGGTCGAGCTCACCGATGGATTCGAGGTGGTCGGCGAGGTGGAGACCGGCGAGGCGTCGGTCGAGGCCGTGGAGCAGCTCGAGCCTGACCTCGTGCTGATGGACGTCAACCTGCCCGGGATCAACGGGCTCGAGGCGACCCGCCGCATCGTCGCGGGGGCGGCCAGCGGCTCGCACCGGCCGGTGATCGTGCTGGTGCTCTCGACCTACGAGGCCGGCGAGTACGACGGCCAGGCCACCGAGGCCGGGGCCGCGGCGTTCATCCCCAAGTCCGAGTTCGGTCCGGACCGCCTGCTCGACGCCTGGAACGCGGCGAAGTCCGCGGCGTAGAGTCGCGCGGGCCAGGCACTTCTACCTCCGCGCCGGCTTCGAGGACCCTGGCGGCAATCTGTGGCTGCTGCAGCAGTGGCCGCGCGGCGCCCAGGCCTGAGCACAAGAAGAGGGTCCGACCCCTGTAACCCAGATCGGACCCTCGGAACGGGAGCGAAGTCGTCAGCTGGGATCAGACGAGGGCGACGCGACCGAGCTCGCGTGTCCGCGGAACCGCTTGCGATGGACGAGCGACACTCGATCCACGGCAACCCCTCGTTTCAGCCCTGATCCAGGCGTCCACCTGGGCCCCACAGCCGTGATCTTAGTCACTTTGTCCGGCGTTGTGGGGGTGATCGCGGGAAGCTGGTCCGCGAGATAGCCTTTCGCCCATGCTGAGAGCGGTCGCAGACGGTGTGCTCATCCACACGAGCGTGTTCTGCCAGAGCAACGCCGTTGTCGTGCGCGGCCAAGCGGGTGCGATGCTCATCGATCCTGGCATCCGCGACGAAGAGCTGGCCTGCCTCGCGAGGGACCTCAGCGATTCGGGTCAGACCGTTGTGGTGGGCTTCTCGACGCATCCGCACTGGGATCACCTGCTCTGGGATGGTCGGTTCGGGTCGGTGCCGCGGTACGGCACCGCGCGCTGCGCGGCTGCGAGCCGAGAGTGGTTGTCGGACGCGCAGTGGAAGACCGGCATTGCCCCGATGCTGCCGCCGGACATCGCCGATGAGATACCGCTGGACCTGCTCGGCCTCATCACGGCTCTGCCCGCCGGCAGTGCGCGGATTCCGTGGGACGGCCCAGAAGTCAGGGTCATCGAGCATCGGGCGCACGCCTCGGGACATGCGGCGCTGCTGATCGAGGAGCGCGGCGTCCTCGTCGCGGGCGACATGCTGTCCGACGTCCTGGTTCCGATGCTCGACGGTGGCGCCGCTGACCCGATCGAGGACTATCTCGTTGCGCTGCAGTTGCTCGAGGGCACGGCGGACAACGCCGCTGTCGTCATCCCCGGCCACGGGTCCGTCGCCGACGCTGCGCAGATCCGCAGCCGCATCGAACAGGATCGCGCGTACGTGCATGCGCTGCGCGACGACGCCGCTCCCAGCGACTCGCGGATCGGCCCATCGGCTGCGTTCGATTGGGTGCCCGGCGTGCACGCACGGCAATGGGAACAGCTCTCGCAGAGACGAGTGCGCCGCGGGGCGGTCGGATAGAAGAGTCCGGCCCGCTGGTGCGGACCTGGTGTGGGCTCAGGCCTGAGACTCCGATGGTGGTGCTACCCGAACGAGCGCGGTGCCACTACGCGTGACGCCTCAGCGCCGCGTGTGCAGCCTCGCGCGATGTCGCGGGAATGGTCACCCAGAGCGTCGTCCCCGCCCCGTGCGCCGACTCAATCGTGAGCGAACCACCGGCAGCATCAACGCGATCAGCCATGTTCTGCAGTCCGCTGCCCTTGGGGACGTGTGCAACGTCGAAGCCGCGGCCGTCGTCCTTCACCTCGCAGCGCAACGTGCCCCCGGTCTCCCGCAGCCGCACCACGACGCGCACCGCGCCGGCGTACTTCTGAACGTTCTGCAACGCCTCGAGCACACAGAAGTACATGGTCGCCTCGGTCTCCTGCGAGTAACGACCGATGCCGGCCGCGTCGATCGTGACGTCCACCACCGCCCTGCGCGCCTGGGACTCGAGGGCGCTGGCCAGCCCCCTCTCCGCGAGCAACGGTGGATAGATGCCGCGAGCCAGATCGCGCAACGTCTCCAACGCCTCGTCGGTGTCGGACTTCAGCTGCTCGAGGGTCTGCTTCGCCTTGTCAGGGTCCTTCGACAGCAGCATTTCGGCGAGCCCGAGCCTCACCTTGAGCGCAACAAGGTGCTGCTGCGCTCCGTCGTGCAGGTTCCGCTCCAAACGCCGGCGTTCAGCGTCCTGCGCCGACACCAATCGCTGCCGTGACGCGCGCAGCTCCTCGAGCCGAAGCTGCAGGGCCCTGGTCAGGCCGACGTTCTTCAGCACCAGGCCCGCCTGCTGCGCCAGGTCGTCGAGGAGCTTGTCCTCCACCGGGCTGAGGGATTCGCCGCGTCGTTTGACGACGCTCAACGCGCCGAGCAGCTCGCCCTGGTGGCGCACTTCGACCGCCCGGGTGACACCATGAAGCGCCGGAAGCGTGCCGGTGGCAACGGTGATCGCCGGCATGTACAGGTCGCCCGCGGGGTCGGGCCACGTCGCGGCGGCGCGCAGCTCGCCGTTGGATCGCAGCCAGACGGTGGCGGTCTCCGACCCCGTCCCTTCTTCGAGAACTCGCGCCATCCGCGGCAGCACCTCGTCGGCTGCATACGATCCGGCCACCTGTGACGAGAACTCGCTGAGCACCTGATACGGCGTCGCCCGCAGCCCGTATACCAGCCGGTTGGCAACACGCTGCAATCGCTCGCGAGCCGGCTGAAACCCCAGCGCGACGATCGCGGTCGCCAGAATCGACAGCCCCAGGTTGGGCTTGCCGCCGCTGCCGACGAGCTCACCGATTCCCACGGCGATGCCCACGTACACGCCGGTGATCAGCGCGGCGAGCGAGCCGTACACGAGGGTACGGCTGATGACGACATCGATGTCGTAGAGGTGGTATTTGAGAATCGCCACCGCTGTGGCGACCGGCAGCATCGACAGCGCGACAACGAACGCGCCGCTGGTCACGCGGATCGCGACCGAAGCTGATCCAGTGGTGACCTGTGCAGTGACGAACGCTGCCAAGGCCAGCGTGCTGAAAGCGGCCGCGGAGGCGAACCACTTCATCTGCTGCCGCCGATCGCCCCTCGCCTGCACAGTGTGCACGACGAGCCCCACCGTTCCGATGACGAAGCTGAGGATGAGCAGCGGAGTACTCATGACGAAGAGCTGCCCGGGGATGGTCGCGGTCGTCATACCGGCGCCGAGAACCGAAAGTTGCCCGTCTGCACCGAGGCTCACCGGACCGCGAACGATTGTCGACGTGACGAGCGCGGCCAGCGCTGCGATGGTGAGGGCGTCGAGCGTGATCACAGCCACGAGAGCAGCGCC
This sequence comes from Candidatus Dormiibacterota bacterium, assembly GCA_019234035.1. GTDB lineage: Bacteria > Chloroflexota > Dormibacteria > Aeolococcales > Aeolococcaceae > JAFALX01. The sequence continues at coordinate 4,006 of JAFALX010000176.1, forward strand.
CCACCGACGCGACCCGAGATGACCGTCGGGAAAGAGGAGCAGACCGATCGGGAGCAACGCAAGACCCGGCGCCCACAGCACTGAACCAAGCCACGCGGTCAGCGGCGCGACGAGACCGTCAGCGCTGCCTCCTCGGTAGGCGACGATGGCATTGAGCTGTGCCACGTCAACAATTTGTAAAAGGAGTCCGGCGACCAGCATCACCCACCCGAGGGGGTTTCGTCGCTGACGCAGCACCACCAACAGTCCCATCGAGCCGAAGGCGAGGCCTCCGACGGCAGTAGCGCCGGGGAACCCGAACACCTGCGGCGAGAAGGCCCGGGCGCGCAGGTAGAGGACGACGTAGAGCGCCGACAGCAGGACATTGACTCCGAAGAGGACCAACGCAATGGGGCGGGTGACGCGGTGTGACGATTGCGACAGGGCGGTGGCGGTCACAGGCGCGCTGCCTCGTAGGTCGGTGTCACCGCAGGCTGCCTCGAAGCCTCCACGGCGTCGCCGATGGGAATCGTTCCCTGCACACGCGTCCCGCGTCCGGCTGCGCTCGTGATGCGCAGCTCACCGCCGGTGGCGTCCAGCCGGTCCTGCATATTGGTGAGACCGGCACCCTTGTGCACGTGCTCGGTGTCGAAGCCCCGGCCGTCGTCCTCAACCTCAAAGTGCACGGCAGCTTCGCGTGCGCGCACCCTGACGACCACGCGAGAGGCGTGCGCATACTTCTGCACGTTCTGCAGTGCTTCGAGCACGCAGAAGTACACCGTCGCCTCGATCTCCTGTGCATAGCGGTCGATACCGTCGGCTTCGACGGTGACAGGCAGTGTTGCTTTATGCGACGATTCGAGGGCGGTCACGAGTCCTTTCTCCGCCAGCAGCGGCGGGTAGATGCCACGCGCGAGATCCCGCAGCGTCTCCAAGGCCTCGTCGGTATCCGCCTTCAGCTGCTGCAGCGTCGCCTTCGCTCTCTCCGGATCCTTCGCCGCGAGCATCTCTGCGAGCCCCAGCTTCACCTTGAGCGCGACCAGGTGCTGCTGTGCGCCGTCGTGCAGGTTGCGCTCCAGCCGGCGGCGTTCTTCGTCCTGCGCCGACACCAACCGCTGGCGCGAGGCTCGCAGCTCCTCGAGTCGTCGCTGTAGATCGGCGGTGAGACCGACGTTCTTGAGCACGAGACCGGCCTGGTGGGCCAGATCGTCGAGCAGCTTCGCCTCCACCGGCGTCAGCGACTCGCCGCGACGCTTCACCACGCTGAGCGCTCCCAGCAGCTCGCCCTGATGGCGCACCTCGACGGATCGCGTGGCACCCGGAATAGGCGGAAGCGTGCCGTCCGGCAACGGGAGCGCCGGCTCGAATTCGACGCCCACGGTAGCGGGCCAGGTCGCTGCCACGTGCAGCGTCGCGCCCGACCGCAGCCACACGCTTGCTCGTTCGGCGCCCGTCCCTTCTTCCAGCACCCGCGCCATGCGCGGCAGCACGTCGTCGGCTGCATACGAACCGGCCACCTGTGACGAGAACTCGCTCAGCACTTGGTATGGCGTGGCTCGCCTCCCATAGACCAGGCGGTTGGCCACGCGCTGCAGTCGCTCGCGCGCCGGCTGGAACCCGATCGCAACAATGGCCGTCGCGAGAATCGAGAGGCCGAGATTGGGCTTGCCACCGCTGCCGACCAGCTCGCCGATGCCGACCGCGATGCCGACGTACACACCGGTGATCAGCACCGCCAGTGAGCCGTACACCAGGGTGCGGCCGATGATGATGTCGATGTCGTACAGGTGGTACTTCATGATCGCAACGAACGTCGCGACGGGCAGCGCGATGCCGAAGCCGAACAGCGCCACGTACTCGACAGCCGGATTGGTGCCACCGACGAACGGGTTGTCCGGGAACAGCGCACCGGCGACCGTCACCGCGCCCTCCAGGAAAGCGCTGACGACAACCGCGTAGGCGATCCAGCGCGCCTGTTCGCGCCCATCGCCGGTGCTGCGACGCAGCTTGACCAGCGGCGACGCGGCGGCGATGAGGAGCACCAGGGTGGAGCCGTACCAGAAGACCTGCAGGAATGCCAACGAGGGGTTCAGCCAAACGATGCCGAGTGGGTTGTTCAGCGTGGGCGCATGCGCTGCGCCGTTGAGCCCCGAGAGTGACGTGGTGGAGAACGCGCCGAGCACCACGGTGAGCGCCGTGAAGACGATGGACGCCGCGATGAGCGGGCGCCACCGCGGTGATGGCAGGCGGCCGTCCGGGAGCAGCAGCAGCGTGAGCGCCGCAGCGCCGGCGGGGTACACGAGCTGCTCGACCCAGTTGTAGACCCACAGGCCCCACACTGCCCCGGGCAGCGTTGGCTGCGTGACCGCCGCAAGGCGG
>JAFALX010000322.1 GCA_019234035.1 Candidatus Dormiibacterota bacterium
AAGACCTGCCTCGCATAGCGAGGCTAGCTCTTGAAGGCTTCGGCCAATTCGTTGCTCAGTTTGTCCGCCGACGTGTCGGCGCTCTGCTGGAGCGTCTTGACCGCCCTCGTGGCCGCTTTCGCGAACGCCTTGCCCACGGTAGGCTCCCCCATGACGATCAGCTCCGCTTGGTTTGCTTTGAGCGCGGTTGCGGCCTCGTTGAGTTCCTTGCGCGGAAGTGCACCGGTCCCGACCAGGTCCGGGATGAGCCGCACCGCCGGATTCGCGGCTCGCTTCGCGATGTGCGGTTTCCCGTTCTCCTTGTCGATGACCGCCGCATCGTACTTGCCGATGAGCTCCTTGTCGTGCATGCCCTCGAGGGCTTCGAGATCCGCAATCGCGGAATCGACTTTGTCGTACACAGCGGCGTAAAGCACCGTGTCTGCCATCGAGTCGTCCTCCATTGCAGGCTGACCTGCGCACCGCTGCACAAGACGGCCAACCCGCCAAACAGTCCGGTCAATGATACGTGTCGGGTCGCCGCGATCCAAGGGACCAAGGTCATAAGATTCGCCGAACCTATCGACCATTCCACACGCGTCGCGCACCGAGCGGTTTGAATGAGGCGCCCAGGGTTCGCACCGTCCCTGGGCGCCACCGAAACACAACCCCCCACCTCCGCGGTGGGGAAGACGCCGGGCGTCAGGTGTGACGCGGATGGAGCAGCGCTCGCGCTCCCGATGTCGCGGAGTGAACTCTGAACGAGCCGATCACCATGACCAGGCCGTACACAACGAGCCACCCACCGAACACCAAGGCGAGTGCCACCGTCGAGATCCGCGGGTAGAAGACGATCACCCACCCCGCGATGATGCTGACCAGCCCGCCAACAATCGCCCAGCCTCTCTGCGGCAGCTCGGGGTAACTGACTCCGATCATCAGCTCCAGCATTCCGCCAAGGATCCAATAGAACCCGACGACGAGGGTGAGCGTGAGAAGGCTCAAGACCGGATGAGCCAGCAGATACACGCCTGCGGCGACGGCCACTGCCGACAGCAAGGCGAAGAGCGCACGCAACCAACCGTTCTCATCGGGCACGCTGAACGCGTTGACGAAATGAAAGACGCCGGCGATGACGAGGTACACACCGAATGCGACGGCGATCACGTACAGCGCCTGGCCCGTGAAGAAGAACATGCACAGCCCGGCAGCGACCGAGATGAGGCCGAAGGCCAGCAGCCAACCCCAGGCGCCGCTGATCCGCTTCAGAACGTCGGTGATGTCGTCCTGCATCGTGGACATCACCGCGACCCTGCGGGGAGTGGGGCCGCCGCATCGGCCAGCTTCGTGGCCGTCCGCACCAGGCTGACGGGGGTCATCCGCTCCACGTCGGCCTTGGAGGCGACGAGGTAGACCTCGCCCAGCGCCGCGTCGACGTTGGAGACCACCGTGATCGGGACCACGACGTCGTGCTTCGAGAAGGGGGCCTTGTCGAGCATCATCAGGCCGGTGGACGCGTCGTATGCGCGCACCTTGCCAAGGTCGAACCCGTCTGATGTGTAGACCGCGAAGCCGGTGCTGATCCGGTTGCGAAGATCGTTCAGCGGCGTCCGGTCGACCACCATCGATCCGCCGTCGTAGCCGCCCTGCTGCGTCGTGACGGCCCATGCGCTCGGCCCTTCGCCCTCAACCCGCGTCGTCCTTGGGGGCGGGCTGGAGTAGTCGCGCTCAGATCCTCCTTGGTGGCGCCGAGAAACAGTTCATGCGGGTCGATGTAGGTGATCAGCTTGATCGGGACGAAGTACTGCTTGTTGAGGGATGAGATCGTGACCCACCCGGTGGCGATGTCGAACGAGTCCACCTCGCCGACCTTGGCGCTCGCGCTGTCGAACACGTTCTGCGTGGGCGAGAGCGTGCTCCGCACATCCACGGTGACCAAACCTGCCACATTCATGGCCGCCTCCTCTAGCCGAGTGCTGTCTGCCCGGCCCGCGTCGGCGCACTCCCACCGACGCAGCCTGGAGGGGCAGCATCCCGCTTGGCGGTGTGAGGTCAACAGGGCCCTACGTCGCGAGTCCCAGGGTCTTTGGTCACAACCGCGTCAACCTCCTAAGGCTCCTGTCGCTGTCCCTCCTGACCGACCGTCAGCCGGATCGAAGGCGGCGCCGGCCTGCCGCGCCGACGCGCGAGCCACGCGCGTGCTCTGTCGATGACGTCGATCCAGTCGATGCGCACGAAGGCGATCAGGGCGATGAGCCCGAGCACTCCGATCGCGATCGCCTGCGGGGAGGCGAAGCCCTTCGAGAGGATGCCGCGGATGCCTCCCGCCACGCTCGTCGTGACGGTCAGATAGAAGGCGTAGCTCGCCACCCTTCCCACGAAGAACGCGCTCACCAGTGGGGCGAGGCGCACGTGGGCCAGGCCTGCGGCCTCGAAGAGGGTGTTCGAGGGGAGCGGCGACACGGCGAAGAGCAGGACGGTTGCCAGCAGCCCATGCTGGCTCGACAGAGTCGCCCCGACGGCCTCGAGGTTCTCCCGACGCCGGCGCGGCAGGCGCCCGCCGAAGGCCCGGAAAGCGATGGCCAAGACGTATCGCCCAACGGCGGCGGAGACGGCGCCGACAAGCACGAGCGGAGCGATTGCCAGCCCGTCGGTGATCCTGAAGTACACGAGCACCGTCCACGTCGGCGGGGCGAAGGCCGGGAGAATATTAATCCCCAGCACGACGCCGGCGACCACGAGGAGATGGGTCACGTGCATGCGCCAATCACTTGTACATGCAAAGCGGCGGCGCCGCCAGATCGCGCGACACCGCCTTGCGGTCTTGCGAATCCGTCAACCGGTCTTCGACTCGCTCCCCCTCTGATATCCTCCTTGTGTGTCCAAGACATCTATTGAGATAGATCCCGATATCGCCAGCCAAGCGGCTCGGCTGCTGGGGACGAGCACGCTGCGAGCCACCGTTGACGCGGCACTTCGAGAGGTGGTCGCGTCTCAGCGCCGACTGGAGCTCATCGCGCTGCTGAGCGAAGCGGGAAGGTTTGACTTCGCCACGATAGAGAGGGCGTGGGGCGGCGAATAGGTGGCGCGGGTCCGCTACCTGTCGGATACGAGCGTTTTCACGCGGCTGACGAAGGCCCCAGTGGTCGCCGCTTTCGCACCCCTGGCGGCCGAGGGTCAGGTGGCCGTCTGCGGACCGGTCGCCTTCGAGCTGGGGTACTCAGCCAGAAACCGTGCTGACTACGTCGCCCTGATGGATCGACTGGCGGCTTTCACGCCGGTCGCCGTCATGGGCGCGGATCATGAGCGAGCTGTCGGCGTGCAAGCAGCGCTCGCCGAGCGGGGGCAGCACCGTGCACTCTCGCTGGTCGATGCTCTCGTCGCTGCCGCTGCCGAACGCAGGGACTTGATCGTGCTTCATTACGATGCAGACTTCGAGCTCATTGCGCAGATCACGGGTCAGCCGCAGCAGTGGATCGTCACGCGGGGTAGCGGAGATTGACGCGTGTCAGGTCAGCTGGCTCGCCCGGCCAACGAGAGAAGAGGGCGGCCAAATCCGGCTGACGGTTGTTTGACGAGCGCATCGTCGGTGTTCGCCCGCCGGCTCCCAGGTAGGCTCTCGGCTGGTGCGACGTCGCGCTGCGGCGACCACGCCGATTGTGCACCCTTCCGTCCAAAAGAACCAGTCTGACGTTCAGCGTTTGATGCCTATGCTCTTTCCTTCGGTGAATCGGATGGGCGCCTCCAGCGCGTCGGCCAGGTGGCGCCGAGAGCGTCGCGGAACTCATTGATGTTCAGCTGATTGTCGGTGGAGATCAGAACCAGTCGTGTGTACGCATTTCGAAACTCGGGGTAGGCGTCTACCAGTCGCCGAACAAACTGATGCTCCTTCGGATCGAAGCCGCCACGGGACAGATGCAGCACCATCGGGTTGCCGCCTTGCAGCTCCGATAAGGACCGCCGCCGGCCGGACTGATCGGGTAACTCGTAGTCGGGGAACGTACCGCCTACACGGATGTCGCTGCGCATGTTTCCTCCAGACTCTAGTCGCGGCGGGAGCGGCCCAGCCAACTGTGCGGCTGGGCCGCTATCTCAACGTCTGCCGGCTAGTGAAAATCGTACGTGGCGATCCCAACCTGGCCGCTCTGCGGAGGTTCGCCATCGGTCACGGGTGTCAACCCTGCCAGCGCTCCGTCCGAGCCGATGCTGTACGGCCAGACCTGCGCCGATCCGGTTGCGAGCTGATAGAGGAACCGCCCGTTGGCGGTGATGGCCATGTCGGTGAGGTCCGGTGCAAGCGTTGCCGCCACAGACGGAGTGGGATCCAGCTGGCCGTTACCGTGCACCACGTAGTGCGAGATGGCATTTGGCGGGGTGAAGAAGTTGGGCACGTTGTTGGCCACGTAGATGTTGGGGCCACGGCGCACGATCCAGCACGGAGCCGTCTCCCCACTGGGAACCGACGTTGAGATCGGTGTGAGCGTGTCGTCGTGGCGCAGCTCGTACGAGCTCACCGCGCCTCCGGCGAAGGAGGTCGTGGCGCCGAACACCTCGAGCAGCAGGAGGTCGCCCTGTGCCGTCCATCCGAACGAGAACGGCATCTTTCCGTTGCCGCTGGCGTTGCTCGCAAGCACGGTCGACGTCGGATGGCCGCAGTTGAGCAGGGTGTGCGGCCCGCCGCCGACGTCGTACACGTCGACGCGGCCGGGACCCAGTGTGGTGCTGAACGGGAATCCGGTCTGGAGGCGTGGCCCTTCCTTCGATACGACCAGCAGTCGCGTCCCGTCAGGGCTGAATCCGACCTGTCCACCCGTCTGCACGATCACCGGCTGCGAGCTCTGGGTCTGCGTGCCGGGGATCACGGGGTCGGCGCCGCTCGGTAGGCTCGGCAGCGCGCACGTCTGGAGGTGTGTGAGATGCCCGTCATCGCCGACGCTGAAGCCGGCGAGCGAATTGCCGGCAGCGTTGATCACGTACAGCGTGTGGTCGAAGAGAGCGAGGCTGACGGGATACGCGCCATCCGACGGCTCGCGATCGACGAGGCTCAGCCTGTTCCCGCGGAGCGAGAGCACCGACACGTCGTTGCTGCCCGCGTTCACCACGAACAGAAGCCGGCGATCCTGGTCGACGAGCAATGAGCTCTGCGACCCGAGCGGGTCATCCGTCAACAGCAGACCGGGCCCGCTGCCGAGCCCGCCCGTCGGTACTCCTGGCTCAACGGGACCGAGCGACCCATCCGCGTATCGCGGAAACGTCAGGATCTCGTTGCCGCTGAAGGCGTTGCTGGCGACGTAGACGGCGCCGACCGGGCGGGCGGTGCCGCCGGCGACACCGCCGACGGCCAGCGTCGGCGCAGCCACAGCGAGGGTCGCCACGGCCGCGAGTGCGCCGGCAACCGCCGGCCGCAACCTCCGCCGGGCTCCGAGGCTGCCGGAATCGCCACAGGGGTATGGGGCTTTCGCCATGATGTCCTCCTCTTGTGAGCAGTCGCCCGATGGCGACGTTGAGGGCATCGTGCCCGGGGGTTGAGTGGTGATACATCGGGAGAACACCCCCTTTTTGGAGCGCCCGCTGCGGCTCGCTGAGCTCGTGGCGACGTTCGCGCTGGCGCAGGACAACGCCTTCGGCCAGCCCCTCGAATCGCAACTGCGGTCGTGCCTGCTGGGCGTGGCGTTGTGCGAGGAGGCGGACTTCGATTCGGAGGTGCGCGACACCGTCTACTGGGTCGCGTTGCTGCGCTACATCGGGTGCACGGGCCACGCGCATGAGATCGCCAGCGTCTTCGCGGATGACATCGCCGTCCTCGCCCGCACGCTCGTGTTCGACGCCGCCGACCCGGCCGACGTCATGCGCGCCATGGTGGAGTCTGCGACCGCCGGGCGTGCCCCCGAAGAGCACGAGGGCATCGAGCAGTCGCTCCTCGCCGGCGCGCACGACTGGGCGGTGCACAACTTCTCGACCGGATGCGAGGTGGCGGTCATGCTGGTGCAGCGGCTCGGGCTCACCGGCGCTGTTCACGAGGCCCTGCGCTTCACGTACGAACGGTGGAACGGCAAGGGCTATCCCTCCGGGGCGAGCGGTGATCAGATCCCACTGGCCATGCGGGTCGTGCACATCAGCCACGACATGGAGGCCCTCGCCCGTCGCTTCTCTCCGGCGGCAGCGCTCGACGCTGCGCGGGAGCGACGCGATCGCACCTACGATCCCGGGCTCGCCGACCTCTTCATCGCGAACGGCAGCCGCTGGTTCGAGCGCCTCAACGACGGAGATCCGTGGGACGCGGTGCTCGCCCTCGAGCCTGAGCCGCGACGCATGCTCGCGGGCGATGAGCTCGATGATGCGCTGACCGTCGTCGCCGACTTCATCGATCTGAAGTCGCCGTACATGGCCGGGCACAGCCGCCGTTGCGCGCGGCTCGCAAGCGACGCCGCGAGGCTCGTCGGACTCGACGGCGACGCTGTCACGGCGCTGCGTCGCGCCGCACTGGTGCACGACTTCGGCGTGACCGGCGTACCCAACTCCATATGGGACAAGCCGCGTCCGCTCACGCGGACGGAGTTCGACCGCGTCGAACTTCACCCGATGCTGACGGAGCAGATGCTGCGACGCTCACCTGCGCTGGCCGCCGTGAACGCGGTTGCCGCCGCGCACCACGAGAAGTGCAATGGCTCCGGGTACCACAAACACGTGCACAACAGGGACGATCTTGCGGCGTGCATCCTCGCGGCCACAGAGATCTACGTCGGTATGACGGCAGAGCGCGCCGATCGTCCACCCTTGTCACCCGATGCCGCAGCCGCGGAGCTCCATCGGCTGGAATCGGAGG
>JAFALX010000013.1 GCA_019234035.1 Candidatus Dormiibacterota bacterium
GAGAAGCAGGTGCTCGGCCTGCTCGCCCAGGGCCGCAACAACGCCGGCATCGCCGCGGCGCTGTTCCTGAGCGAGCGCGCCGTCGAGAAGCACATCAACGCGATCTTCTCCAAGCTCGGCGTGTCCGAGGAAGCGGACGTCAACCGCCGCGTGAAGGCGGTGCTCGTCTATCTGGCCGAGACGCGCGGCTGAGCGGTGGCGTCGCCGTTGAGCGCGGCCTGCCGCAGCACGACGAGCGAGCGCGAGCGCACCTTGATCTGATCACCGGACCTGATGCTGGCCGGCTCCGTCGGCGCGCCGCCGTCGCCGGTGTCGACGACGACGCTCCACGTGTCGCCCCAGCCCTTTGGGATCAGCCACTGGATGTCGGCGGCGCCGGAGTGCAGCAGCACCATCAGCGTGTCGCCGCGGATGCGCATGCCGCGCGGATCGCGGTCGGGGATCTCGTCGCCGTTGAGGATCATCCCGAGCGACCGCTGCGAGGGATCGAACCAGTGCTGGTCCGTCATCTCCTCACCGCTCGGCAGCAACCACGCGATGTCCTTGCGACCCGACCCGTAGATGGCCTGGCCCGAGAAGAAGTGGCGCCGGCGCAGCACGGGCTCGTCGCGGCGCAACGCGATGACCCGCTGCACGAAGGTCAGCATCTCCTCGTCGGCAGCGCCCCAGTCCAGCCACGAGATCTCGTTGTCCTGGCAGTACCCATTGTTGTTGCCCTTCTGGGTGCGGCCGATCTCGTCGCCGCTGAGGATCATCGGGCACCCCTGTGAGAGCAGCACCGTGGCGATCAGGTTGCGCCGCTGCCGTGTGCGCAGCGCGTTGATGTCGGCATTGTCGGTATCACCCTCGACGCCGCAGTTCCAGGAGCGGTTGTCGTCGGTGCCGTCGCGGTTGTTCTCGAGGTTGGCCTCGTTGTGCTTGTTGTTGTAGCTGACGAGATCGCGCAGCGTGAAGCCGTCGTGCGCAGTGACGAAGTTGATGCTCGCCGACGGCTGCCGGCCCTCGCCCTGGTACAGGTCGCTGGAGCCGGTGAGGCGGTACGCCAGGTCGCGGATCGTTCCGTACCCCTTCCAGAAGTCGCGCACGTTGTCGCGGAAGGCGCCGTTCCACTCCGCCCAGCGCACCGGGAAGTTGCCCACCTGGTAGCCGCCGGGACCGACGTCCCAGGGCTCGGCCACGAGCTTCACCCGCGAGAGCACAGGGTCCTGGTGGATGATGTCGAAGAACGCGGAGAGGCGGTCGACGTCGTAGAACTGACGGGCCAGGGCGGCGGCGAGATCGAAGCGGAAGCCGTCGACGTGCATCTCGGTCACCCAGTACCGCAGGCTGTCCATGATCAGCTGCAGCGTGTGCGGGTTGCGCACGTTGAGGCTGTTGCCCGTGCCGGTGACGTCGAGGTAGAAACGCGGGTTGTCGTCCATCAGCCGGTAGTAGGCACGGTTGTCGAGGCCGCGATAGCTCAATGTGGGACCGAGGTGGTTACCTTCCCCGGTGTGGTTGTAGACGACATCGAGAATCACCTCGAGGCCGGCCGCGTGCAGGGCCCGCACCATGGCCTTGAACTCGCGCACCTGCTCGCCGCTGGAGCCCGACGAGGAGTAGCGCGATTCCGGCGCGAAGTAGCCGATCGAGTCGTAGCCCCAGTAGTTGACGAGCCCGTTGTTGATGAGCCGGTCGGTGTCGTACCAGTGATGCACCGGCATGAGCTCGACGGCGGTGACGCCGAGGTGCTGCAGATGCTCGATCGAGGCCGGGTGCGCGAGCCCTGCGTAGGTGCCGCGCAGCTGCTCCGGCACATCGGGGTTGCGCCTGGTGAACCCCTTGACGTGCATCTCGTAGATGACCGTGTCCGACCACGCCGTGTTGGGGCGGCGGTCATCGCCCCAGGGGAACGACGGGTCGACGACGACGGCGCGCGGCATGGAGGGCGCCGAGTCGATCGTGCTCGGCGTCTTGTCGTCGCCGCCGGGCTTGTAGCCGAACAGCGCCGGACCGTGACGGAACTCACCGGCGATGGCGAGCGCGTAGGGGTCGAGCAGCAGCTTCTGCGCGTTGATGCGCAGCCCCCGGGCCGCGTCGTACGTGCCGTGGGCGCGATAGCCGTAGCGCTGCCCGGGTCCCACGGTGTCGACGTACCCGTGCCAGACGAGGTCGGTCCGCTCCGGCAGCTCGTAGCTCGCGGTCTCGTCACCGTCCGCGTTGTACAGCACGAGCTCGACTGTGTCGGCGGTGTCGGAGAAGACCGCGAAGTTGGTGCCTTCACCGTCCCACGTCGCGCCCATCGGGCTCTCGACGCCCGGCCACGCCGGATCGCGTGTCGCGGTGTCGGGTGGTGGTTCAGGTATGTCGGTCATCGTCTGGAGTGCGCGGTGCCATGACAGAGCGGCAGGGGCAGCCCCAGCCGGCGAGCTGGGGAGTCCAGACAGCGTACGTGGACGCCACCGGAGCGCGTCGCCGCATCTCGCGCGAGGCCGTGCAGCGCGCGCTGGCGTCGATGGGCGCGAGGTCTCCGCGGCCCGCCGCCGGCGGTCCCGTGTTCGCGCGGCCCGGGGAGCGGCTGCCCGCAGGGGTTGCGGGCATCGTGGCGGAGGACGGCTCCGAGGAGCGGCTGACGGCGCGCGCGCGCGGCCTCGTTCGGATGCCGCCGATGTCCGCGGGGTACCACACGCTGCGCATGCGCGACGGCAGCGAACGGCTGCTGGTCACGGCGCCGCGCCGCTGTTTCCTGCCGGCGATGCGTGGGTGGGGCTGGGCCGCGCAGGTGTACGCGATGCATTCGCAGCAGAGCTGGGGGATGGGCGAGCTCGCCGATCTGCGCATGCTGCGTGAGTGGTCGCACGGTCACGGCGCGGCCGCGCTGCTGATCAACCCGCTGCACGCGCCGCGGCCGACGGTGCCGCAGGAGCCGAGCCCCTACTTCCCCTCGAGCCGGCGTTATCGCAACCCGCTGTACCTGACGGTCGAGGAGGTGCCCGGCGCCGCGGAGCGTCCGGAGATCCGGCTCATCGCGGCGGAGGCGCGGGCCCTGAGCGCCGCACCGGTGATCGACCGCGACCGCATCCACGCGCTGAAGATGCGCGCGCTGGCGCTGCTGTGGGAGCGCTTCAGTGCTGATGACAAGTTTGACCAATACTGCCGCGAGGGGGGTGACGAGCTGCTGCGCTACGCGAGCTTCTGCGTGCTCTGCGAGCGCTACCCCGGGCCCTGGCAACGCTGGCCGGAGGA
>JAFALX010000022.1 GCA_019234035.1 Candidatus Dormiibacterota bacterium
CGCGTCCCGACGACACGCGCTCACCCGCGAAGAGCACCCGCTCCACCGTGCACACGTCGAATCCGTGTGCAGCGCCGTACTCGCGCAGGAACTCCTCGTTGCCGAGGCGGTCCTTGCCGAGTGCGAACCCGGGGCCGAAGATCAGGCGCCGCAGGGGCAGCGATGCGACGAGCCGGTCGCAGAAGCGGTCCGCGCTCCAGGTGCTGAGCTCGGGGGTGAAGTTGATCGCCACCGTCGTCCTCACGTCGTGCTGCTCAGCGAGCACGGCGCGTTCCTCCACGGTCGTGAGCAGCGGCGGGCAGCCGGAGGGGTCGAGAACGCAGCGCGGGTGCGGATCGAAGGTGATCAGCGCGGCGCTGCTCGTGCCGCCCGCGTCGCGTGCCGCCTGCCGCAGCAGCCGCTGATGGCCGAGATGGACGCCGTCAAAAACGCCAATTGTGGCAACAACTGGCGCGGCCACGGCGCCCGGCTCTGGGAACCCACGGTGCAGCACCGCCGCGGCTCACCCGGCGAGGACTTTGGAGGGCCGCAGCAGCCCGCCCTGCACCTCACCCAGCGCGATCAGCTCGCCGCCGGCCTCGAACACGGCGCACTCGCCTGGAGTGTCGTGCTGCGTGCGCGGCAGCCATACACCCTGGCCGCGACGCAGCAGCGTCGCCTGCTGCGGACCCAGGTCGATGCGCGGCAGGTGGGACACGGCGAGTCCCAGCGGCAGCAGCGCGTCACGCGGGTCGTCCATGCTCGCGAGCCGCTCCAGGGTCACCGAGCCGGCGAGCTGCAGCGAGCCGTACGCGGTGCGCGACAGCCAGCCGAGCAGCCCACCCGTGCCGAGACGCTCCCCGATGTCGTACGCGAGCACGCGCATGTATGCACCCTTGCCCGAGACGACCACGATCTCGGCCTCGGCCACCGGGCCGGGGCGGAACGCCACGAGGTCGGCGGAGTAGATCACCGCCTCGCGCGGCTCGCGCTCCACCTCGACGCCGGCGCGTGCCAGCTCGTACAGGTGCTTGCCCTCGTGGCGCACGGCCGAGTGCATCGGCGGCACCTGCATGATCGTTCCGATGAACAGCCGCAGAGCGGCTGTTATTTCCCCATCTGTGATCGCCGACGCATCGGAGCCTCGACTGATCTCACCCTCCTGGTCCATCGTCGTGCTGCGCTCACCGAGGCGCACGACACAGTGATACGTCTTCGGCTGGGCGTGCATGTAGTCGACAAGCCGCGTGGCTCGGCCCACGCACACCGGCAGCAGCCCCGACGCGGTCGGGTCGAGGGTGCCGGCGTGACCGACCCGGCGCTCGTCCAGCAGCCGGCGCACCTCGCGCACCGCGTCGAACGACGTGATGCCGGCGGGCTTGTGCAGCGGCAGGATTCCCGCCGCGCGACGCTCCATCGTCACCGACGCGGCCGCGACTGCGGGCCTCACGCCGGGCGTTGCAGCAGCTCGATGGCGACCGGAAGCACCTTCTCACGCGCAGCGTCGAGCGGAAGCCTGAGCTCGGCGCCTGCGGCGCGATGATGCCCGCCGCCGCCGAACGGCCTGCACACATCGGTGGCGTCGTATGGATGCCGCGTCCGCACGGAGATCTTGGTCTCGTTCGCGGAGTTCTCCTTGAACAGCACCGCGACCTCCATGGTGTCGACGCTCTGCAACTGGTCGATGACGCCTTCCGACTCGTCCATGGTGGTGCCGGCCTCGGCGAGCATCGACTGGGTCACCTCCGACCAGATCAGCCGGCCGTCGAGGTCGGACCGCAGCCGGGCGACGGCGAGCGCCTCGAGACGCATCCGCGGCACCGAGCGCGACTTGTACGTCTTCAGCGCCACCCAGCCCGGGTCGGCGCCCTGCTGCACGAGGTCGGCTCCGAGCCGCAGCGCCTCCTCGGTCGTGTTCTCGTGCCGGAACCCGCCCGTGTCGGTGAACAGTGCCGCGTACAGGTTGGTGGCGACATCCGGGGTGATCGGCGCGTCCAGCTGTTGCAGGATCCCGTACACCACATGCCCGGTGGCGCTGGCGCGCGCGTCGACGAGGTTGATCGTGCCGAACTGCTCGCTGCTCGCGTGGTGGTCGATGTTCACCACCTCCGACGTGCTCTCCACAAGCTCGCGGCGCTCGCCGAACCGCGCCAGCGACGCGCAGTCGAACGTGAACAGCGCATCGATGCGCGGGGTGCCGTTCTCGATGGTGTCGTAGCCGGGGAGAAAGCTCAGCAGCCGCGGCACCGGGGCGGGCGCCATCGGGTGCACGCGATGGCCCATGAGGCGCATCGAGATTGCGAATCCGAGCGCGGATCCCAGGCTGTCGGCATCGGCGTCCTTGTGCGCGAGACATCCGATGTCAGCGCTGCGGTCGATCACTGCGGCGATCTCGTCGATGACGCCGCCGGCCACGCTCTCCAGGGGGACTGTCACTCGGTCTCCTGCTCCTGTGTGTGCTCATTTGCGTTCAGCTCGCGGAGCATGCTGCTGATGCGCACGCTGTACGCGATCGACTCGTCGAGCTCGAACGTGAGCCGCGGGATCGATCGCAAATTCTCGAGGCGGTCACCGAGCTGCGCGCGCAGGTAGCCCTCGGCGTGCTGCATGGCCGCAACCACAGCACGGCGTTCGCCGTCGTCGCCGAGCGCGCTGATGCGGACGCGCGCCTGGCGCAGGTCGGCAGTGAGCCGGACCTCGCTGACCGAGGCGAGACGGACGCGGGGGTCCTTCATGTCGCGCATCATCAGCGAGCTGATCTCCTCGCGCAGCTGCTCGGCAACCCGCTCGCTCCGCGGCGCGCGCTGCGGCTGCCGCAGCGACTCCGGGAGATGGCTTGACCGAGGTCGTTGACCCATGAGGAGCACGTGCTATCGAGGACTCAGGCGTTCTGCTGCTCCACCGAGTAGGCCTCGATGAGGTCTCCCTCGGCGAAGTCATTGAAGTCTGAGAGTGTGATGCCGCAATCGTAGCCGCGCGCCACCTCGCGCACGTCGTCCTTGAATCGCTTCAGGTCGGCGATGCGGCTCTTGGCGATCTCCCGGGTGTCTCGCAGCACGCGGCAGGTGGCGTTGCGCGTGATCTTGCCGTCGATCACGTGCGAGCCCGCGATTGCGTTCTTGCCGTCCACGGTGAAGATGCGGCGCACCTCCGCACGGCCGAGGAACACCTCGATCATGCGCGGCTCGTACAGGCCCTTCACCGCGCGCTCGATGTCCTCGGTGACCTGGTACACGACGTCGTAGTGGCGGACGTCGACGCCCTGGGTCTCCGCCGCGGCCCGCGCGCGGTCGTCGGGCTTCACGTTGAAGCCGATGACGATCGCGTCGCTCACCCCGGCGAGGTTGACGTCGGACTCGCCGATGGGTCCGACGCCCTCACCGACGATGCGAATCTTCACGGTCGGGTCGTCGATCTTCTGCACCTGGCCGCGCAGCGCCTCGAGCGAGCCGTTGGCCTCCGCCTTGAGCACGAGGTTGAGCGACTTGAGGCCGTCGCCGGCGACGGCCGTCGCCAGGTCGGCCAGCGTGATGCGCCGCACGGGCTGCTCCACGCGGCGCTTGTCGTCGAGCGCCCGGCGCTCGGCGATGGCGCGGGCAGCGCGCTCGGTCTCGGTCACCTGGAAGACCTCGCCGGCGAGGGCGACGTCGTTGAGCCCGGTGATCA
>JAFALX010000078.1 GCA_019234035.1 Candidatus Dormiibacterota bacterium
TCGAGCTTCTGGATGAGCGCGTCGAGCTGGGCCAGCGCCGCCTCGTACGTGAGGCCGGCCACGTCGTCGGCGCCCTGGTCGCTCATCGCGTCGAATCGTACATCCGTTCGACAGGCCGCGTCACGGCGCCGGCGCCACCTCGGCCACGTCGCTCTCGAGGCCTCCTCGATGCAGCAGCGTACGCACGCGCGCCCCCGGCTGCACGTCCGCGGCGTCGGTGAGCGCCCGACCCGTCGCGTCGAGGGTGACCGAGTACCCGCGCTCCAGCGTGCGGCGCGGGGACAAGGCCTCGAGCCGGGCCCGGCGCCCCTCGAGCGCGGGCTGCCTCGTCTCCACGAGCCGGCGCCCCGCCGCCTGCAGCCGGCGTGTCGTGCTCTCCAGCCGGGTGCGTTCGGTCGCCACGCGGTGCCG
Organism: Candidatus Dormiibacterota bacterium; assembly: GCA_019234035.1. Classification (GTDB taxonomy): domain Bacteria; phylum Chloroflexota; class Dormibacteria; order Aeolococcales; family Aeolococcaceae; genus JAFALX01. Next base: position 412 of record JAFALX010000078.1, read on the forward strand.
CGGCATCGACTCGCGCAGGCCGCCGTTGGCGACATCGAGCGCACGCCGTTTCGCGGCAACCTCTGTCAGGAGCGAGTGCCGGAGCAGCGCGGTGCGGCGGTCGAGATCCTGGCGCAGGCCTGCCACGATCAGCCCTGGCGAGCGGCTGCGCAGGCGCGCGTCAACAGCCTGCAGCAGGCTGCGGCGGCGCTGGATCGCGTCGCGGATGCGCTCGCCGAGCCGCAGCGAGCGGCGGGCGACGTCCCCGCGGAGCGCGAGCACGCTGGGCACCACGACCTCCGCCGCTGCGGATGGTGTCGCGGCACGCCGATCCGCGGCGAGGTCGGCCACGGTCGTGTCGGTCTCGTGCCCGATCCCGGTGACGACGGGGAGCGGGCTCGCGCGTATCGCACGTGCGACGACCTCGGCGTTGAACGGCATCAGGTCCTCGAACGAGCCGCCGCCGCGCACCAGCAGCACGACATCAGCGCCGCGAACGGTCGAGGCCCGCTGCAGGGCGCGGGCGATCGTCTCGGCAGCGCTCTCGCCCTGGACGGTGGCCGGCGACAGCACCAGGTCGATCCCGGGCGCGCGCCGGGTCATCACGGTGTGCACGTCGCGGAGCGCCGCCCCCGTGCGCGACGTCACCGCGACCACGCGCCGCGGCAGCACGGGCAGCGCGCGCTTCGCGCGCTCGTCGAACAGCCCCTCGGCGGCGAGCCGCTTCTTCAGCTGCTCGACGGCGAGCGCGAGGGCTCCGAAGCCACTCGGCTCGAGCCGGTCGACGTACAGCTGATAGCGGCCGCCCTGGGCATACACCTGCACAGCACCGTGCGCCACGAGCGTCATGCCGTTCTCGGGCCGGAACGGGATGCGCTGCGCATTGGTGCGCCACACCACGCACCCGAGCGACGACGCCGAGTCCTTCAGCGTGAAGTAGATGTGCCCCGCGGTCGAGACGGTGATGTTGCTGACCTCACCCTCCACCAGCAGGTCCTCGAGCTCCGGTCGCGCCGAAACCGCGTCGCGTACCAGCGACGTCACCTCACTGACGGTGTACGCGCGCTGCTCCATCACACGTGCTGGCGCGCGACCCGACCGAGCACACCGTTGACGAACGATGCCGCCTCGTCACCCGTGTAGGCCTTGGCAAGCTCGACGGCCTCGTCGATCACGACGGCGACCGGCGCATCCTGGCCCCAGATCAGCTCGTAGGTGCCCAGCCGCAGAATGGCGCGCTCCACCTTGCCCAGGTCGGCCAGCGCCCAGTGGTCGCTCGCCGCGGTGATCACCGAGTCGATGCCGTCGGCGTGCTCCAGGCACCCGAGCACCAGCGTGCGCGCGAACGTGGCGACATCGGGGGCCGCAGCGATGTCGGCCGCCTGGTACTGCAACGCCTCGTCGGCGTCCTTCGCCGTCCCCTCGAGCTCGAACAGCACGCGAAGCGCCAGCTCGCGCGCCCGATGGCGCCGCCCCGCGCCGCTCACGCGAACACCACCTCGCTGACGAAGATGTTCACCTCGGCGACGGAGAGATCGAGCATGCGGTCGACGGCGTCGACGACGCGGCGCTGCACCTCGGAACCGATCGACTGCACGTTGAGGCCGGCCTCGACGACGATGTACACGTCCAAGCGCAGCGCGTTCTCGACGAAATCGACGCGCACACCGCGATACGCGTGCGCCCGCCGCGTGATGCGCTCCAAGGGTTGCGCACCCGGGTGGTACATCGCGTGCACACCACCGACGTCGAGCGCGGCCAGCGCCGCGATCGACGCGACGACCTGGTTGGCGACGCGAGTCGTGCCCAGTGCGGTGCGACCGTTGTCCCCTCGGTTGAGCTGCAGCGGCGGCGGACCCGCGGCGGAATCCATCAGACCCGCTCGATGTAGCGTCCCGTGCGTGTGTCGACGCGCACGCGGTCGCCCTGGTTCACGAACAGCGGCACATCGATCGCCTTGCCGGTCTCCAGCGTCGCGGGCTTGAACGACGCATTCGCGGTGTCGCCCTTGAACCCCGGCTCGGCCTCGGCGATCTCGAGCTCCACCGCCGTGGGCAGCTCGACACCGAGCACGCGACCGTCGTACTGCAGAAGAAACAGCGTGTCGTTCTCCTTCAGGTATCCGAGTGCGTCGCCGAGCATGTCGGCGGAGATCGGGAACTGATCGTACGTGGACGAGTCCATCACGACGTAGTTCTCCCCGTCCTTGTAGAGATACTGCGCCTCGCTGCGCTCGATGCGCGCGCGCCCGAACTTCTCCTCGGGACGGAACGTCTCCTCGGTGACCGCGCCCGTGATGACGTTGCGAAACTTGGCACGCACGAACGCGGTGCCGCGCCCCTGCTTGACATGCGCGAAGTCGAGCACTTGCAACAGGGCGCCATCGTGTTCGACGGTGTTGCCCGAGCGCAGCTCGGCCGCGTTGATCATGCTGTGGTCTCCATCATCGGCTGGCCTCTGAGCATACCCATGATGGCGTCGAGGGCGAGGACGTAGCCGCGCACGCCGAGCCCGGTGATGACACCCGCGCACGCCGCGGCGGTCAGCAGCACACGGCGCTCGGGCTCGCGGGCGAACACGTTGGTGATGTGCACCTCGATGACGGGCCGGCCGAACGCGCGCAGCGCATCGGTCAGGGCGATGCTCGTGTGCGAGAGACCGCCGGGATTGACGACGCAGCCGTCGGCGCGCGCACGTTCCGCCTCGAGAATGTCGATCAGCTCGCCCTCGTGGTTGCTGTGCGCCAGACGCAGGATCACGCCCAGCTCCGCGGCGCGCTCGCGCACCAGCGATTCGATGTCGCTGAGCGTCACCGTGCCGTACAGCTTCGGCTCGCGTGTGCCGAGCGAGCCGAGGTTGGGGCCGTTGAGCACGAGGATGCGCGTCATGCCGCGAGCT
>JAFALX010000116.1 GCA_019234035.1 Candidatus Dormiibacterota bacterium
GCGAGTCGAGCGGGTACGGCGTGCGCAGCTACAACGGGAACTCGCTGGACATGCCGCTGCTGCGCGCGCTGGCGCAGCCGTTCGTGGAGCTGCAGCCGCCCGGCGTCACCAGCGAGAGCGCGTCCTCGGGCGACTCGCTCGGTATCACTGTGCACGGCGGCGGCCGGCCGATTGTCGTGGCGTGGCCGCAGTACCTGCTGGGAGCGCCACAGGTGGTGTCCACATGCGGCGTCGGCAGCGACTATTCGAGCTCGACCGCCCGCCTCGTGCTGACGCCGGGCGCGGCACGCAGCTGCACCATCATCGTGAAGGCCGCGAACACCACAACTCCGGCGCCAGCGTCAGCGTAGGGTCGGTCCGCGCGTTACGGCGCCGGTCCGCGCTCGCCCGGCTGCATCACGCCGAAATCGCACACACCTCAGGGTCCGCCGACCGGCTCGCGGCAAAGCAGGAGCCGGCCGCGGGGTGGGTGTGGCGCTGCTCTGCGTACCAGTGGTACTGTCACGGAAAGATCCACTCCAGCAGCCAGGGTGCGACCTGCGCTGCGCCGTGCGTCGTCAACTCCTGACACACGAACTGCTCATGTCCACGGGAGGCGCGTGCCCATGAAGCCGGCGGAGTTCATCAGGCGGTGGCCGCTCGTGCGCCAGCTCACGGAGGGGGATCCGCTCGGACTGGGGAAGGCGGTGCAGTCCAGCCGCACCCAGACGCTGGAGCCGCGCACGCACAGCGCGGACCGCGTCGTCTCCTCGGTCTGCCCGTACTGCGCCGTGGGCTGCGGCCAGAAGGTGTACGTCAAGGACGAGCAGGTCATCCAGGTCGAGGGCGACCCCTCGAGCCCGGTCTCGCGCGGCCGGCTTTGCCCCAAAGGAGCAGCCACCAAGAACCTGGTCACCGGCGCGTCGCGCGAGCACGCGGTCAAATACCGCCGTCCATTTGCAACCGAGTGGGAGGAGCTCTCGCTCGACCGGGCCATGGACATGATCGCCGACCGCGTCATCGCCACCCGGGCCGCCACCTGGCAGGACACGGAGGAGGACGGCGACCAGGAGAAGGTCTACCACCGCACGCTGGGTATCGCCAGCCTTGGCGGCGCCACGCTGGACAACGAGGAGAACTATCTGATCAAGAAGCTCCTCACCGCACTCGGCGTGGTCCAGGTGGAGAACCAGGCCCGCATATGACACAGCGCGACGGTCCCCAGTCTGGGGGCGAGCTTCGGACGCGGCGGCGCGACCACCTTTCAGCAGGATCTGCAGAACGCTGATTGCATCGTCATCCAGGGCTCGAACATGGCGGAGTGCCACCCGGTCGGGTTCCAGTGGGTGATGGAGGCGAAGGAACGGGGTGCCGTGATCATTCACGTCGATCCCCGGTTCACACGCACCTCGGCGCTGGCGGACATCCACGTGCCGCTCCGCCCCGGGTCCGACATCGCCTTCCTCGGCGGAGTCGTCAACTACATCCTGGAACACGAGCGCTGGTTCAAGGAGTACGTCGTCGAGTACACCAACGCGGCGACGTTGATCAATCCCGAGTTCCGCGACACCGAGGACCTCGATGGCGTCTTCAGCGGCTTCGACGCCCACAAGCATTCGTACGACGTGGCCTCATGGTCGTACGAGGGCATGGAGCTGATGTCGGCCGCGGAAGACCGCGAGGGGGCAGCGCAGGCGGAGCACAACACGGGCGAGCAGGCCGGCTCCGGTGGCATAGCGCTGAAACACGGGGAGCCACCGCAGGATCGCACGCTGCAGGACCCGCGCTGCGTGTTGCAACTGCTGCGCAAGCACTACCGCCGCTACTCGCCGGAGTTCGTCGAGGAGACATGTGGTGTTCCCAAGGACCTGTTCCTGCGGGTGGCGCAGGCGCTCTGCGACAACTCCGGACGCGAGCGCACATCGGCGTTTGCCTATGCGGTCGGCTGGACGCAGCACACGGTGGGCGTGCAGTACATCCGCACCGCTGCGATCATTCAGTCGCTGCTCGGCAACATCGGCCGCCCCGGCGGCGGGATCATGGCGCTGCGCGGACACGCGTCGATTCAGGGATCGACCGACATTCCGACGCTGTACAACCTGCTGCCCGGCTACCTGCCGATGCCGCACACGGAGCACTACCGGGGCTATCAGCAGTACATCGAGATGAACGCGGCCAAGACCGGGTTCTGGGGCAATGCGGAGGCGTACTTCGTCAGCCTGATGAAGGCGTATTGGGGTGAGGCGGCGACCAGGGACAACGACTGGTGCTTCAGCCACCTGCCGCGCATCAGCGGCGACCACTCGGCGTACACCTTCACCAGGGGCATGTTCGACGGTACGGTCAACGGGTTCTTCGTGTTGGGCGAGAACCCGGCGGTGGGCTCGTCCAATGGCAGGTTCAACCGCGAGGCGCTGGCCAAGCTGGACTGGATGGTGGTGCGCGACTTCGTGGAGATCGAGACGGCGTCGTTCTGGAAGAACGCACCCGAGATCGCAACCGGGGAGCTGCAGACGGACAAGATTCCGACCGAGGTCTTCTTCATGCCGGCGGCGGCGCATACGGAGAAGAACGGGTCGTTCACCAACACGCAGCGGCTGCTGCAGTGGCATCACGCGGCTGTGGAACCGAAGGGAGACTGCCGCAGCGAGCTGTGGTTCATGTATCACCTCGGCCGGATCATCAAGGAGAAGCTGCGTGACTCGGCCGAACCTCGTGATCAGCCGATCAAGGACCTGACCTGGAGCTACCCGACCGACGGCGACATCGCGGAACCGAGCGCGGAAGCGGTGCTCGCCGAGATCAGCGGCTGGGCGCCAGGCCGCGAATACCTCAAGGGGTACGACACGCTGAAGCCGGATGGCAGCACCGTGTGCGGGTGCTGGATCTACTGTGGGTCGTACGCCGACGGCATCAATCAGACGGCGCGACGCAAGCCGCGGCAGCAGCAGAGCTATGTCGGCGGCGAGTGGGGCTGGGCGTGGCCCGACAACCGCCACATGCTCTACAACCGCGCGTCCGCGGATCCTGACGGCAAGCCGTGGTCGGAACGCAAGCGCTACGTGTGGTGGGACGAGCGGAAGGGACAGTGGACCGGCGAAGACCGGCCCGACTTCATCATCGGGCGCGCACCGTACTACAAGCCGCCTCAGGACGCCAGGGCGCAGGACGCGATCGGTGGCGCGGAGCCCTTCATCATGCAGGCGGATGGCAAGGCGTGGCTGTTCGTTCCCGACGGCATCAGAGACGGCCCGCTGCCGACGCACTACGAGCCGCGGGAGACGCCGCTGGCCAATGCGCTGTATCCCGCCCACGTGAGCAATCCGGTGCTACAGGTGATCGAGCACGCGCTGGATCCCTTCAACCATCCCCGCGACAAGCCCGCCCACGACGGCGCGTTCCCGTTTGTGGCCACGACGTACCGCCTGACCGAGCATCACACCGCCGGCGGCATGAGCCGGTTCGTCGAGTATCTCTCCGAGCTGCAGCCCGAGTTCTTCTGCGAGGTGTCGCCGGAACTCGCAGCGCTGCGAGGGTTGACGCACAAGGGCTGGGCGACCATCGTCAGCGCGCGCGCGGCGATCGAGGCGCGAGTAATGGTCACCGATCGCATGCGGCCGCTGCGCGCCGGTGGGCGGACGATCCACACCGTCGGTCTTCCATATCACTGGGGTCAGAACGGCCTCAGCACCGGCGACTCCGCCAACGATCTCTTCCACCTTGCGCTCGATCCCAACGTGCACATCCAGGAGTCGAAGGCGGCGACGTGCGACATCCGTCCGGGCCGGCGCCCGCGCGGTCCCGGGCTGCTCGCGCTCCTCGAGGAGTACCGGCATCGAGCCGGCATCGAGCCGGCAGTGCCGGCGGAGGTCGAGGTCGAGACATGACGACGGTCACGATCCCCACGATCATCAGCCACGACATCGACACCCGCTCGCACGACGCGGACGGCACGCCGCGGCAGATGGGGTTCTTCACCGACACCTCCATCTGCATCGGCTGCAAGGCATGCGAGGTCGCGTGCAAGGAGTCGAACCAGGTTCCCGATGACGGCCTGCACTGGACCGGCGAGTCCTACGACAACACGTCCGCGATCGGTTGCAATTCATGGCGCCACGTTGCCTTCATCGAGCAAACCAAGCCGGTGCAGGTGCCCGACGAGCAGGGGAGCGGTGCGCTCCGCTGGCTCATGGCGTCCGACGTCTGCAAGCACTGCAGCAATGCTGCGTGCCTCGACGTCTGTCCCACGGGTGCGTTGACGCGCACCGAGTTCGGCACCGTCGTCGTCCAGGAGGACGTCTGCAACGGCTGCGGCTACTGCGTCCCCGCGTGTCCCTTCGGCGTGCTCGACAAGCGCGAGGAGGACGGCCGTGTCTGGAAGTGCACGCTCTGCTACGACCGTCTCAAGGACGACATGGAACCGGCCTGCGCCCAGGCGTGCCCGACGAAGTCGATCCAGTTCGGAGAGCTGAAGCAGCTGCGCGTCATCGCCGACGAGCGCGTACGGCGCCTGCAGTCGCGTGGTGAGGAACAGGCCCAGCTCTACCTGTCGGACAGCACCGACGGAGTCGGCGGTGGGCACGCGTTCTTCCTGCTGCTGGACCGGCCAGAGGTGTTTGGGCTGCCCCCCGACCCGGTGGTCACCACACGTGGTCTGAAGACCATCTGGACGTCCGCCGGCGGCGCCGCGCTGACCGCGGTCGCTGCCGTGGCGCTCGCGTACCTGCGCGGCCGGGCGTGACGGTGCGCCGGCCATCCGAGACGATCGGCGAGCGACGTCGGTGGCGCGACCGAGGCCGCGGCGCCGAGCGGGCCATGGTGCCGCCCGCGACGCCGGCGTCGTACTACGGCCGTCCGGTCATCAAGCGGCCGGTGTGGAAGTGGGAGATCGGCGCCTACTTCTACACGGGCGGGCTCGCCGGCGGATCGATGCTGCTGGCCGCGGCAGCGCGGCGGCAGGGGCGCGACACCGTGGCGAGGCGGGCGCTCCTCACAGCCCTTGCCGGGGTGAGTGTCAGCCCGGTGCTGCTCATCCGCGACCTCGGCATGCCCCGACGCTTCTACAACATGCTGCGAGTGTTCAAGGTGACGTCGCCGATGAGCGTGGGCACATGGATCCTCAGCGGCGCCGGCGGCTTCACCGGCATAGCGGCCGCATGCGACGTGCTCGGCATCATGCCGCGCGCGCGCGACGGCGCGGAGGTGGCCGCCGCGGCGCTTGGCGCTCCGCTGGCGACGTACACCGCCGCGTTGCTCGCCGACACGTCAGTGCCGGTGTGGCGTGACGCGGCGGTCGAGCTGCCACTGGTGTTTGCCGGCACGGCGCTTGCGACCGCAGGTGCGGCCTCGATGGTGCTCAACGATCCCGCCGACAGCGCCACGGCGAGGGCGCTCGCGGCCGGCGGCGCACTGGCCTCGGTCGTGGGCGTGCAGGTCATGGAACAGCGCCTGGGTGATCTGGCGGCGCCGTACCACGAGGAGCCATGGGGGCTGGCCGCCAAGGTGCTCAACGGTGCCGGCGCTGCTCTGACGATGCTCGGCGGACGCCGGCGCGCGCTCGCCGTCGCCGGCGGCGCAGCCATCCTGGCCGGCGGCGCGTTCGAACGGTGGAGCATCTTCAAGGCAGGCGTGCCCTCCGCATCCGACCCGGACTACACCGTTGCTCCGCAGCGGGAGCGGCTGGAGCACTTCGTGGGGCACCGCCAGGCGGAAGAGCTGGCACCTGGGGGCGTGAGCTGACAGTGCGGGCGTGGGAGCAGCGCTTCCACAAAAACGGTGGGAGCATCCCCTGCCGCGGTAGCTGCCCGGTGCACATGAGCTGCACCGGCGCGATCCGGCCGCTCATCGCATCCGACGGCGCGGAAGCCGCGGAGATCAACGGTCACCGGCCGCTGGCGCAGTGCGACGCCTGTGCGGCGCTGTTCGGGTTCGAGCATGCGGCGCTGCACTTTCTCGAGCATCCGGCCGAGTGGGGACAGTCGACGCGCGCTACATGAAGTTGCGCGTGTGCAGCGCGGACAGCTCTGCCGCCTCCGCCGGCGCAAAGCCGAGGGTGACCAGGCGGCGCCGCCTTCCGGAATCCATGTCTGACTGCAGGCGCTGCACGGCGTCCCAGCCCTTCGCGACGCCGGAGGGCGTCAGCTCACCGGCGGCGAGCACGACCAGCGCGTCGAACACGTCGGCGTTGAGCCCGGCGGTCTGCGCCAGGGCATCGTGCCGCCGCTCCACGGCGCCGACCAGGCGCGAGCGCAGCGAGGGATCGGAGCGCAGCTGACGCTCGAGGTG
>JAFALX010000145.1 GCA_019234035.1 Candidatus Dormiibacterota bacterium
CGTCTGTCCCACCGTGCGCGATCGCGACGGTCTGGCGCTCTCCAGCCGCAACCACTACCTCAGCGATGACGCGCGTGCGCGCGCTCTTGCAATTCCCGCAGGGATCGGCGCGGCGGCAGCGCTCTTCGACACGGGTGAGCGCGACTCCACCAAGCTCATAGAAGTTGCGCACCGAGCGCTGGTTCAGGCGCGCCTCGACGTTGATTATGTTGTGGTAGTCGAGGCGGAGCGACTAACCGATGTGCGCATCGCGGGGCCGGGAAGCGAAATCCTGGTCGCTGCTAGAATAGATGGCACCCGGCTCATTGACTCGTTTCGGCTGGGCATCGACGAGGCCCCCGTGAGCGTCGGCCTCGAGAAACAAGAATGCAGCGGATCCTCATGAGGTCGAAGATCCACCGTGCCACCGTGACACGGACGGATCTCGATTACGAGGGTTCGTGCAGCATCGGACCGGAATTGCTGCGCGCGGCGGACATCGCACTGGGCGAGCAAGTACACATCGTGAACATCACAAACGGTGCACGCGCGGTCACCTATGCGATCGAGGGCGAGCCCGGTGAGGTCGCGCTCAACGGCGCGATGGCTCACATCGGATCGGTGGGCGACAAGGTGATCATCATCACGTACGCGCACGTCGACCAGAGCGAGGTCTCTGGCTTCCGTTCGCACGTCGTGCACGTTGCTCAGGACAACCGTCTCCTCGAGGGGGCAGGCGTCGGGTGAGTTGGCCGCAGTGAGCGCCGCAGACGCGGTGCATTTCGACCTCATCGTCATCGGCAGCGGCATCGCGGGTCTGTGCGCCGCGCTCGATGCATCGCCGCGCGCCCGCGTCGCGCTGGTCACCAAGGGCGACCTCGACGACGGCTGCAGCCGCTTGGCGCAGGGCGGCATCGCAGCCGCCATCGGCGCCGATGACACGGCCCAGCGCCACTACGACGACACCATCGCCGCCGGCCGCGGGCTGTGCGACCCGGAAGCGGTGCAGGTGCTGGTCGACGATGGCCCGGCGGGCGTGCGCCGGCTCATCGACTGGGGGGTGAGCTTCGACACACAGGACGGCGCGCTGCAGCTCGGTCAGGAGGCCGCGCATTCTCGCGCGCGCATCGTGCATGCGCGCGGCGACGGTACCGGGCTCGAGATCGAGTCGGCCTTGATCCGCCGCGTGCGTGGCAGCGACGTGCATGTTCTCGAGCGCACGTCGGTGACATCGATCGTGGTCGAGGATGAGCGAACGCGCGGCGTCGAGGTGATCGATGCCGACACGGGCCGGCGCACCGTGCTCGCGGCGCCGGCCGTGATCCTTGCGAGCGGCGGCGCCGCACGGCTGTGGCGCAACAGCACGAACCCCGATTCCGCCACCGGCGAGGGCACAGCGCTCGCATACGCCGCCGGCGCCGAGGTGTCGGGCATGGAATTCGTGCAGTTCCATCCGACGGCGCTGGCAGCGCCCGGCGCGCCACGCTTCCTCATCAGCGAAGCGGTGCGCGGCGAGGGCGCATATGTCGTCGACGCCGCCGGGCGGCGCTTTCTCTTCGACTCCGATGCGGCGGGGGAGCTCGCCGGTCGCGATGTCGTGGCACGTGCGATCTGGGCTCATCTCCGCGCCACCGGCGACGAGACGGTGTTCCTCGATTGCCGCCCCGTCGGCGCCGCAGCGCCGGTGCGCTTCCCCGGCATCCATCGCACGTGCCTCGCCTATGGCATCGACATCACCAGCGACCTGATCCCCGTTGCGCCCGCGGCGCATTACACGATCGGCGGTGTGCGCACCGCGCTCGACGGATCGACGTCGCTCGCCGGGTTGTACGCGTGCGGGGAGGTCGCCCACAGCGGCGTGCACGGCGCGAACCGCCTGGCGAGCAACAGCCTGCTCGAATCGCTCGTCTTCGCGCACCGCGCCACCGACGCGGCGCTGCGTTCGGCCGGCGAGCGCGAACCTGTGACGACCGCTCCCGGATCCTCCCAAGCAACCTTGCATGCATCGCGCTTGAATCTCCCGTCGCTCCGCCGCCGCCTGCAGGACGCGTTGTGGGAGGGCGCCGGAGTCGTCCGCGACGCGTCGAGCCTCGAGACGGCCGAAGCCGTCTGCGACGAGACGCTCGCTGCGGCTCGCACCGATGATTGCCTCGAAAGCCTGCGCCTGGTCGCCTCGGCGACGACGGCGCGTCTCGTCTGCACGGCCGCGCGCGCTCGCGAGGAGAGCCGCGGCTGCCACCTGCGTTCCGATTTCCCAGCCAGCAATGACCAATGGCGCGGCGCGCTCGTCACGCACATGGACGGAGGAACCCACCTTGACCGTCACGTTTGAACCGATCACTGAAGCCCTCGCACCGGACACGATCGACAGCATCATTCTCAACGCACTGAGCGAGGACGTCGGTCTCGGTGACATCACGAGCGACGCTGTGATCCCCGCCAACATGACCTGCCGCGGCAAGATCGTCTGCAAGGAAGAGGGCGTCGTCGCCGGGATGACCGTGATGCAGCGTGTGTTCCAGCTCGTCGACGAGCGCATTCAGTTCGACGCAAAGGTCAAGGATGGCGAGAAGGTCTCCGCGGACCAGGTCGTCGCGCGCCTGTACGGCCCGGCCCGTGGCATCCTCAAGGGCGAGCGCGTCGGCCTCAACTTCCTGCAGCACCTGAGCGGCATCGCGACGGTCACGTCGAAGTTCGTGAAGGCCGTCGACGGCACGAAGACGAAGATCCTCGACACGCGCAAGACCACGCCGGGCCTGCGCAGCCTCGAGAAGTACGCGACGCGCATGGGCGGCGCAGTGAACCATCGCATGGGTCTATGGGATGCGGTGCTCATCAAGGACACGCACCTGGCGCTCGCCGGCAGCATCGGCGGTGCGCTCCGCTCCGCGCGCAAGGCGTCGTCCGACGACGTCGAGATCAACGTCGAGGTGAGCAACCTGCAGGAGCTGGAGCAGGCGCTCGCGGAGCACGCGCCGCGCATCCTGCTCGACAACTTCTCGTGCGGTCAGGTGCGCGATGCGATGCAGATCATCCGCGGCCGCGCGCTGGTCGAGGTGAGCGGCGGTGTGCAGGCGAACAACGCGCGTGCCTACGCGCTCGCCGGTGCCGACTTCATCAGCGTCGGGGCGCTGACCCATTCGGCGAAGGCGCTCGACTTCTCGATGAAGGTCACTCGCTACTGACCTCAGAGGACGCCCTGCAGCAGGGCGAATATCGAGAGGCGGTGGCGCAGCTGACGGCGGCGACGGCTCGGGATCCTCAGCTGCACCAGGGGTGGTGGCGGCTGGGGCAGGCATTGCAGTGGGTGTGGGCATACGACGGCCACAGCGACGAGGCGTGGGCGCACGCTGAGGCCGCATTCCGCGCTGCGGCGTCGCTGCGGCCGCGGCGCTATCCGGTGCCGGTGCGGCTGCGCTCGGAGAGCTTCGACCGCGTCGCGGGGGAGGCCCTGCGCTCGATCCCCGAGGAGCTGCGCGAGCTGCTCGACAACACGGCGATCGTGGTGCGCTCCCTGCCCTCAATCGATCTCGTCCGCGAGGACGGACTCCCGCCGGACCTGCTCGGCCTCTGGATGTCGAGCCCGGGTGGCTACGGCGGCATCCACGCGCTCGGCGACGGCGGCCTCGACGCCATCGAGCTGTATCAGCTGAACATCGAGAACGTCTGCGGCGACCTTCGCTCGCTGCATCGCGAGATCCGTCGCACCGTCCTGCACGAGGTGGGCCACCACTTCGGGATGGACCACGGCGAGCTGGACGAAGCCGGTCTCTGAGGCGTTTCGCAGGGACGGCGGACGGCGCGCTGCACCGTATCGTCTGTGCAATGTCGACAGGTGAGCGTTGCGCTTTCTGCGAGCAGCCGACGCACGCGCCGCCGATGTCGCCGCCGTTGACCGTCCTCAGGTACCGCGACGTCGAGTCCGGCCAGCCTGCGCGCGTGCAGCTGCCGCGTACGGTGACGATCTGCGAGCGCTGCACCCGCCACCTCGACCTCCTGGCCGGCTGCCCGCGGTGCCGTCGCTACGGCAAGTACCCGCAGTACGCCCATTCGCCGTACGGGAGCTTCTGCGTGGACTGCGGGGGGCGGCTGTACCTGCTGAGCGGCGACGACCCTGTCAGGTAGGTGTTTCGGCGGTCGTCACGTGGCTGATAGGGAGGGCCGACCTCGTGCCCGAAGGAGGGGGTGCCGACCCGCCCCAGAGCGCTCAGGACTCGAGCGCGACGACCAGCTCCTCCTGCAGGTAGGCGAGCACCATCAGCTCCCCGAATTCGGGGGTCGCCCGCATCAGCGGGTCGGCTCGTTCGTCCCAGCCGTCGCTGTCGACCCCCAGGATCCGGCCCGCCGCCAGGCGGAGGTGGTTGAAGGCGCGGAGCCAGGACAGGGCCTGCGCCTCG
>JAFALX010000150.1 GCA_019234035.1 Candidatus Dormiibacterota bacterium
CCGAGCTGGACATCGACGGCAAGACGGTGTGCGACATCGGTGCCGGCACCGGCCGCTTCTCGCTCCTGGCGGCACCGCGCGCCCGGCTGGTCATCGCGATCGACGGCGTGCCCGGGCTGCTGGAGAGACTCGCGTCTCGCGCGAAGCTTCTCGGCTGCACGAACATTGCGATGCGCCGCGCGGCCTTCACCGCGCTGCCGCTGGGAGATGCGACGGTGGACGTGGCGGTCGCGTGCTCCGCGTTCACCACAGAGGCACCGCACGGCGGCGATGCCGCAGTTGACGAAGCAGAACGCATTGTCCGGCCTGGAGGCGAGGTGGCCATCATCTGGCCGGAAGACCCACGCTGGCTCCAGGCGCGCGGCTATGAGTACATCCAGATGCGCGCCGACGGAGCCGTGCACTTCCGAGACGTGGCAACGGCGTATCGGTTGTGTGCAGAGTACTACTCGGAGTCGGCAGCAGAGTGGGTGCGCGCGAGCCGTACCGCTGACGTCCCCTACAGCGTCCTTGGTGTGCGTCCACCCGCCGACATGTGCATTCGCCGCATCCCCGGGTGAACGACCACGCGACGAGTGGCGGTCAGCTGAGCGTCGGGCTGTTTCGTCGCGTCCGGCACGCGTCGATGATCTCGTCGATGCGCGACCGCGAGGCATCGCGCGAGAAAACGTAGAACGCGCGGCGCGCCGGTGTCGCACGGAGCACCGGGTCGAAGCCGTCGTGCAGCGCCTGTTCGATGTCGGTCTCGCGGCGCAGCCCGGTCGCCGTGAACAGCTGCTCCCACCATCGTGAGCCCGCCCAGACGAGGTGGCCGTGCAGCGGATACCCGTCGTCATCCACCTCCAGGTGGTGGAACGGTTGGTTGGCCTCGATGTCATCGATCCAGGACGGTATGTGCGGTTCCCAGATGGTCCCGTACACGCGGTCCTCGCCGAAGGTGGGGACATTGGCGAACACGAATCCGCCGGGCTGGGTCAGCTGCGTGACACGCGCGATGTAGGTGTCGAGGCGGTTGGGATTGAAGTGCTCGAAGATGTCGAGCCCGAACACGAGGTCGTAATCAGCGCCGACATCGACGCCGAGCAGGTCTCCGCGGTATATGCGAGGACGTACTCGTGCCTCAGCCTGCCGGATCGCCGCGGCGCTGATCTCGACACCCGCTGCGTCGATATCGCGATCGAGGAGACCGGATATGACGGCGCCGCTCGAACAACCGACTTCGAGCACGCGGCGCGGATGCAGGCACGACAGCATCTCGGCCATCGTGCGCTTGTCGCTGTCGATGCCGAGTGTCCAGATACCGGGCTTCTCGTAGTAGTCGTACTCGAGAATGCAGCGTTCCAGCCAGTCGAAGTCCGCGGCTTCACGCGCAGCGAAGACCGTCTGCTCACCTCCGTGCAGCGTGTGCACGGTCTCGTAGCTCTCAGGACGAAGCTCGCGCAGATTCTGGATCTGAAAGCGCTCGGCGAGCACGCGGTTCATCGACTCCTCTGAGAGCGCCAGCCGCACGAGCACCTCGTTCCGGCTCATCCCCTGACGGAGGAGCGCGCCATACGAGGACAGCCCGCTCGGGTCGGCCTCTCTGCGCAGGGTCAGCCGGTAGGCATCCCGCAGAAATGCTTCGTCGGAGCGCAGATCGACGAGCGAGCGCACGCGCTCCGTGCCGCCCCGCCCGCGCCGGCGCAGTCGCGAGACAAAGGAGAGCAGCTGGTCTCCCGTCTGCCCCCGGCGCAGCTGACGTACGGCCCCGCCGATTGCATTCCGATCAGGCATGAGCACGGACTCTAGACGAGGTGCGGGGTCGTTTGTCCCTCGCACAACGACGCCTGCAGCCACCAAACGCGACCGATGCCCGCCTACCACCACGTTGTTGCCGGGCCATGACGGCGATGAAACAGTCACTCGGACAGCGCAGCCACGGCCTGTCGGACAACAGCCGACGAGATGGAAATGACCCGTCACGAACCAGTTGTCACCGATTTCAGCGTCGCGCGTCGACTCCAGGCTTGAGCCGTAACCGGAGCAGCAGCGTCGCACCGCTGGCTGCGCCCGCATCACGACCTCATCACCAGGAGTCTGTCAATGGGTCCCCGCCGGCGCACAACACACCGAGGTCGCGCGTACGTGCTCGCAGCGTTCGCCGTCGTGATCGGCACGTCGTCCGCATCGCTCGCAGCATCCACGGTTTCGACAAGTGCTGCGTCGCCGTCAGTGAGCGCCACGCCGCAGGCGCAGGGCAACGCGCCGCATGCTGTGACGATCCCCAGCGAATGCCAGAGTGCCTCGGCGTTCGTCGACGTTGCGTGGCAGGGACCGAGCTGCCAGGCACACGGTCACCTCGTGGTGCGGTTGAACAGTGGCAGGGCGATCACCGTGGCGCCGGCCGACACCATCCGGGCCCTGAGCGCCACTGCCGCCGCATCCGCGTCGACGGCGGTGGCGGCGAGCACGACCGGCGTGTGTGCGGACCCCGCGACCCACGCCCACGTCGAGCTCTACTACGCGCACTTCGCCGGCCAGGCCGACAACTTTGGTGCGCACGTCAGCGACCTCCAGAACATGTTCAACCTGGTCGACCAGAACTACATCGACTACGACTCGAAGTCGTACGGCGGCCCCGACATGCACCTGTTCGTCGAGTGCGCCGGTGATGGCAATCCCGCCATCCACGACATCGCACTGTCCACGACCCAGGGAAGCACCAGCTTCTCGACGATCGTGAGCGACATGCAGAACCAGGGCCACAACAGCTCGCTGGCGCACTACTGGGTCTGGACCGACGGCAACCCGACGTCCGGCTACGCGGGACAGAGCAGCGTCATCGGTGATGACTCCGCGAGCGCCAACAACGCGATCAATTCCTCGAACGCGTACTCGGTGAACTACGGATACAGCGCTGCCGGCGGTGGCGCCGGGATCTTTGCGCACGAGAACGGGCATGCCATGGGGGCCGTGCAGCTGAGCGCGCCCGACAGCACGGGCGCATGGCACTGCACCGACGGGACCGACGTCATGTGCTACAACGACGGCGGTCCGGCTGCGGGCGGGTACACGAGCGGCGACTGCCCCAGCGCCCCCAACGGCACGTCGATCCTCGACTGTCATCGCGACAATTACTTCAACCCGTGCCCCGCGTCCGGCAGCTACCTGTCGAACCACTGGGACATCGCCAGCACGTATGACGCATGGGTGCAGATCAGCGCCGCGCCGTCCTCCATCGCCTTCGATCAACCGTCATCCACGGTGATTCACGGAACCCCCGCGGTGCTCGACACGCTGGTGACCGGTGCCTATTGCGGGGGTGGGACGGTGACGTTCACATCCGGCGGCACGACTCTGGGGACCGCGTCCGTGCAGTCCAACGGCATCGCGTCACTCCCGCTGGGGTCGTTCGATGTCGGCACCTACACGATCAGCGCAAGCTTTGGCGGCTCCGCGTGGGCCGCAGCAAGCTCGACATCATCGCCGGTCACCGTGTCGGTGATCGCGGCACCGTACAACACCCTCGACGTGATGAACGAGTACGGCGGTGCCGTTCCCGTCCCCGGTTCGGCGGTGGGCACCGTGCCGAACCAGTGGGGCTGGCCCATCGCTCGCGGCATCGCCCTCGATTCGAGCGGCAGCGGCGGCTACGTGCTCGACGGCTGGGGCGGCGTTCACGCGTTCGGCACAGCACCACCCGTGCTCGAGACCGGCTACTGGCCGTACTGGGACATCGCGCGCGGCATCGTGCTGCGCGCTGACGGAAAGAGCGGCTACGTGCTCGATGGCTTCGGGGGCATCCACCCGTTCGGCGCCGCCGGCGACATGCCGCCGAGCGTCAGCCAGACCGGGTATTGGGCGGGATGGGACATCGCGCGGGCCATCGTGCTGCGCTCCGACGGCGTCAGCGGCTACGTGCTCGACGGGTGGGGCGGCGTCTTCCCGTTCGGCGGCGCGCCCAACGTCGGCATCACCGGGTACTGGCCCACCTGGAGCATCGTCCGCGGCATCGTGCTGAACCCCGGCACCAACAGCGGATACGTGCTCGACGGCCTCGGCGCCCTGCATCCCTTCGGCGGCGCCCCCAACGTCACCATCACCGCCTACTGGTCGGGCTGGGACATCGCTCGCGCGGTGGTTTCGGTTCCGAACACGCCCGATGAGGGCTGGGTGCTCGACGGTCTGGGTGGACTGCACCCATATGGCGGCGCACCGCTCGTCGGCGCGTCAAGTAGCGGATACTGGGGCGCGGACGAGGCCCGCGCCATTGCGGCGTCGTGACCGCGTAGACCTGTCACACGGGTAGCGGAGCATTCGGGAGGATCACCCTGATCGACGGGCGCCGTTTGGCGGTGGTGGCGGCCGTGATTCTGGCGCTGACCGCGGTCGCGCCGGCGATGCGCGCCGCGGCGGCACCCAGCGCCCAGCCGGGTGGCGTCGTGCTCGACGGCTGGGGCGGGCTGCACACATTCGGCGGCTTCACGCTCGCCCAAACAGGCGCGCCGTACTGGTACGGATGGGACATCGCGCGAGCGATGGTCATCCGCGACGACGGTTCCGGCGGCTGGACCCTCGATGGGTATGGCGGCATCCATGCGTTCGGCGCCGCCGCTCCCATCACAACACCGGTGTGGACCAACGGCGTCGACGACGCGCGCGACTTTGCGGTGACGTCGTTCGAC
The DNA here is from genome assembly GCA_019234035.1 of Candidatus Dormiibacterota bacterium. Taxonomy (GTDB): domain Bacteria; phylum Chloroflexota; class Dormibacteria; order Aeolococcales; family Aeolococcaceae; genus JAFALX01. The sequence continues at coordinate 4,665 of JAFALX010000150.1, forward strand.
CAGAGCGGACTTCCCACCGGCGCTGCGGGCTATCTGCTCACGGCCGACGGCGTGGTGCATGCGTGGGGCGGCGCACCCGCTCTGTCCGTGCCGGCGACGTGGCCGGGCCAGGACATGGCGCAAGGCCTGCTGGTGCACTTCAACGGCGCCACACCCGACGGCGCCTGGATCCTGCTCACCGACGGGTCGATCGAGAGCGTGGGCGCGGCGCCGCCGATCTCCCTGCAGGACGAGCGCGTCCCGCCGGGCTGGCGGCACCTGCACGCCAACGCCGACGGGACGATGTGGGCGGTGGATGGGTGGGGCGTCACCGCAGGCGCCGGCGCGGGGTCGACGCCCGCGGCAGCACCGGAGACGCAGAGCTGGGCCGGCTACAGCGACTGGGGCGGCTGGAACATCCTGCGCGACCTTTATGTCAGCCCGCTCCCATCCGGGGCAGCGCCGACGACAACCGCACAGCCGGTGAGCACGGCCGCCGTCACGGCGTACCGCGACGCGTACCGTCCGCCGGGTGGGGTGACGCTCGACGGCTACGGCGGCCTGCACACCTTCGGCGGATATCCGCTGAACAACAGCGGCGCCTCGTACTGGCCCGGCTGGGACATCGCGCAAGCGCTCGTGCTGCAGCCGCAGGGCGTCGGCGGCTGGACGCTCGACGGCGACGGCGGCATTCACGCGTTCGGCGGCGCTCAGGGCATCAGTGACGAGCCCTACTGGCAGGGATGGGACATCGCGCGCGACGTCGTCATGACCTCACGTGACACGCATGGCAACATCGACGGGCGGCAGGGATACGTGCTGGATGGGTGGGGCGGGGTGCACGCGTTCGGAGGCGCGCCGCAGCTGGCAACTCCTCAGTACTGGGAGGGATGGGACATCGCCCGCGGCCTCGATGTGCACCTCAGCAGCTCGGGAACGCCGGATGGCGTGCTCGTCATCGATGCGTACGGCGGCCTGCACTACAGCGGGGCGTATCCGCAGGTGACAGCACCGGCCTACCACGATGGGCAGGAGACGTACGAGCGCATGCAGCGCACGTCCGACGGACACCTGTATGCCGTGACCCATTTCGGTATCGCCGTGAGCCTCGGGAGCGAGGACATCACGACGGCCCCATGGCCGTCGCCGTCGCTGGCGCCGCACTGGAGCGGCTATGCGGACTGGGGTGTCTGGGACATCATTCGCGACGTGGCGCTGGGGCGCACCGACAACGGCAGCATCTCGCCGCAACCGCTGAGCCTGGCGGCGACCAACGCGCTGCAGGATCGCGAGATCACGCTCTCTGCGCGGACCCTCAACGCTCCGGCGATCCGGCAGGACATGCCGCTGGATTGCGAGTCGGCATCGACTGCTGCGGCACTGAATCTCGTGGGCAGCGGCGCGTCGCAGGACTGGGTGTTCTCGCAGCTGCCTGTCGACGCGCGACCACCTGTGATGAGTGGTGGCGTGCCCGCGATCTGGGGCGACGCATGGACGAGCTTCGTGGGCAATGTGTGGGGCTCGGAGCCGGGGTTCACCGGATACGGCGTGTACTACGGGCCCATCGCGTCTGTGGTCAGCGAAACCGGTCACGCGGTCTGGGGCGGCCAGGACTGGACGCTGGGCGACATGATGGCGGAGATCGACCGCGGCCACCCGGTGATCATCTGGGTCAGCGACTCGTGGCGGTTCTCACCGACGTCGACGTGGACCGGGTTCGACGGTGTCACTGTTCCGTACACAACGACGGACCACACGGTGTTGCTGTACGGCGTCGACCCCGGCGCAGGGACGATCTCGCTGATGGATGTGGGGACCGGCACGTACCGGACGTTCAGCTGGGGTCAGTTCGCGTCCTTCATGGCGACCTGGGCAAACATGGCGGTGGCCGTCAGCTAGTGCTGCGGCACTGATGCGCCTGGGCGCGGCGACGGTTCGCGGTGCCGGACGGTGGTGCGCGCGCGTGGCGCTGCCCGCGTCGATCGTTCTCACCGCGTGCGGCACGTCGCAGGTCACGCCATCCCATACGACCAGACAATCACCGTCGGCGACCGCCCAAAACACAACGCCGGCGAGTTCGCCGGGTGGCTCGTCGCCCGCGCCGGCTGCGGCCACGCCGGGCGATTTCGGCAACACGCCCGAGGGCTTGCGCTTCACGTGGACGGCCGGCTACTCGCAACCACCGTGGCTGCCGGCGTTCATCGCGGAGGCGCCCGCCGCGCCCTCCGGCGGTTCCGTCGTGTGCGGTGTCGATCCCGCAAGCGGCCTGTTCACCGCGTTGGTGCGCTACGACCCAACGAGTCAGGCGGGCGCGATCACCATCCAGATTCAGCCCTTTCACGGTGCGGACACGTACACCAACACGAGTGCGAGCAACACACCCGCCGACGTCGAAGTGTCGCCGCCGGCTCCGTCACTCACGGGATTGAGCGGGTTCGGAGTCGTCGGCGCCTCGGTCACCGTCGACCAGGACCTCAAGTCCGGAACGGTGCAGTCGTCGCTGCAATCGGGCGCGCGCGAAGCCGGCGCCATCAGTGGAAACTGGCGCTGCGGCTGAGCATCGGCAGGCTATACTCGCGGCCGATGGCGATCGCGAGCGAACAGTCGCTGTCGAGCGCATCGCTCCGCCTTCGCACGAATGTGCGCCGCCTCTTGACGTGGCGGCACGTGACCGCGGCGATTCCGTTGATCGTGCTCGGTCTCGCCATCCTCGCGGACCACCAGATCTACACGGTGTATCGCTTCGACACCGCGGTGCACGGCGACGCCGAGGGCTACTACGCGTATCTCCCGTCGTACCTCATCTATCACGACGTCTCTTTGAGCACCGTGATCCAGCGCCATGTCATCCCGGCATACTCGGCGCTGGGCCACCAGCCTCCGGCGTACTTCGGTTTCTTCCGGCAGGTCAACGGCAACTGGCTCGACAGGTACGGCATCGGCGTTGCCGTCCTCGTGCTCCCGTTCTTCGTTGTCGGCCACGTCATCGCGCTGGCCTCGCACATGAAGGCCAACGGCTACTCCGATCCCGAGCTGTACGCCGCCGCCGCTGCAACAATAGCGTGCCTGTGCGCTGGGTTGCTGGCGCTGCGCGCAGTGCTGCAGCGGTGGTGTGCCGACTGGGCGGTCGCGGTGACGCTTGTTGCGGTCACGTTTGGCACGAGCCTCTTCAACTTCGCCACCTGGGATCCGGTGAACTCGCATGCCTACAGCTTCTTCGCGTTTGCGCTGCTGCTGCTGGCGACCCTGCGCTGGTACGAACGACCGCGATCGTGGCCCCGGGCGCTGCTCGTCGGCGCCCTCTGCGGGCTGATCGTCGACATCCGCCCGACCGATGCCTTGCTGCTCATCGCATTGCCGCTGTTGCAGGTCGGCAGCATGGCGGCCTTTCGGGCGCGGCTGCGGCTCTTCGCCCAACACAGGCTGCGTCTCGCCGCGGTCGCCGGAGCGGCGCTGCTCGCGTTCCTCCCGCAGTCGATCGTCTGGCACATCGCGACCGGCCACTGGGTTGCGCAGCCATACCAGGGGGCGGTCTTCGACTTCACGCACCCGGCTCTCCTCGACAGCCTCTTCGCGTTCCGCCCCCACGGGCTGCTGCCGTACGCGCCGGTGCTGCTGTTCTCGTTCGCCGGCCTGATCTGGGCGTGGTTCAGGCGGCGCGACATCGCGCTGCCGGTCACGGCGGCGTTTCTGCCGTTCTGGTATCTCACCAGCGCGTGGTACGACTGGTCGTTCTCCGATGGATTCGGTCAGCGCGCGTTCATCGACATCCTGCCGCTGCTCGCCCTCCCCATGGCCTTCTTCTTCACGTCGCTGCGCGGCCGCGTCGCCAGGCTCGCCACAGTCGCCGTCGCCGGACTCTTCACCGCGGTCACGTGTGCGCTCATGCTCGGCTACTGGCAGTACCGCATCTCGGGTGAAGGCATCGATCCACCGGGGTACGTGGCGATCCTGGCCCACCCGCACCGGCTGCTGGGGCCGCCGGAGTTCCCATCGTGGCTTCTCCCCACGATCCCGCCTGACAAGCGGTAGGTCAGACCTCGGGACCGGCGGGGCGTTCCCCCGCGGCGGCCGCGGGTGCGGACGTCGCAGGGCGGACGTCCGGCTGTCGCGAACCGACGAGCACAGCCGATTCCTGCGCCGGTGCGCCCTCCCCCGTTGCCACCGGACGCCCGCGGCGCACGCGAGCGCCTGCGCCCGTCTGGCGGCGGCGGCGATACATGTGCACGACGTTGAGCAGGGAGTTGCCGAGCTCGCGCTTGGTCAGCTTCGTCGCGCCCATCTGACGCTCGACGAACGTGATCGGCTCTTCCACCAGCGTGCCGCCCTGCTGCATCGCGATCAGCAGCTGCTCAGGGATCGCGCTGTAGCCGGCGTTGCCGAGCTCGTCGAGCGGCAGCGTGCGTACGAACGCGACGTCATAGGCGCGGAACGCACCCGTGCAGTCGCGCACCGTGGCGCCGAGCGATGCGCGCAGCAGCTTGTTGGCGCAGTAGCTCAGCACGCGGCGCGAGGCGGGCCAGCCCTCGATGTGGCCACCCCGCATGTACCGCGAGCCGACCGCGACATCGACGCCCGGCTGCCGCGCACGCGCCACCAGGCGGGGCGCGTCCACCGGACGATGCGAGAGGTCCGCGTCCATCGTCAGCACGGTGCGGAACCCGTTTCGCAGCGCGTACTCGAAGCCCAGCCGGTGCGCGGTGCCAAGGCCGAGCTTGCCCGGGCGGCGATGCAGCACGATGCGCGTGTCGCTGCGCGCGAGATCCTCGACGATCTCCGCCGTGCCGTCGGGCGAGCCGTCGTCGATGACGAGGATTGTCGCCAGGG
>JAFALX010000009.1 GCA_019234035.1 Candidatus Dormiibacterota bacterium
GGACAAGCACAACCTGTTCGGCTTCAACGCCAATGACGCCAACCCCTACCAGGACGCGACGACGTTCTCGAGCTTCGACGCGTGCATCCAGTACGTGGCGCAGTTCGTCGCGCAGAACTACCTGTCGCCGTCAGGCCGCTTCTACCACGGGCCCACGCTCCGCGGGATGAATGTCGACTACGCCACCGATCCGTACTGGGCCTCGAAGATCGCGAGCATCGCCGGCACCGTTCCGATGCCGTAGCGCGCGGCTGCAGGAGGAAACCGCGCCGACCCTGGCTCCGCGTCAGACTGCGCGAGTGCAGCATGCGATCGGCGATCACGCACTCCTCGCCGACTCGCGCACCGCGGCACTCATCGACCCGGACGGCAACGTCGCCTGGTGCTGCTGGCCGCGCGTCGACTCCGAGCCGCTGTTCATGTCGATCCTCGATCCGGACCGTGGCGGCTCGTTCACGCTGCGTCCTGCGGCGGCGGGAGCGCGAGTCGAGGAGCGCCGGTACGACGAGTCCCCGCTGATCCTGACCTCGGTGTGGCGCGCGAACGAGCAATCAATCGGCGTGGTCGACGCGCTGATGCTCGGCAGCACGCCGGCGCTGGTGCGCGAGGTGCGGACGCGTGCCGCCCCCGCCGAGATGGAAGTCGTCGTCCGGCCGCGCGACGCGCACGGGTCGCAGGCCCGGATGCACGCGCTCGGCGACGTCCTCGTGCTCGAGCTCGCCCCGGCGCGCGTGCGCGTGACGGCGCCCGGGCCCTGGCGGCTCGACGACGACGGCGCCCGCTGCAGATTCCAGGCCGTGCCCGAGGCCGCGCGCCACGTGGTGATGGCAGGGGCCCTGGCGGCCGCCGTCGATCCCGTCACCGCTCTTGCAGCGACGCGCGACGAGTGGAGTCGCGCGCTGCGACCAGTCCACGCGCTCGGGTTGCGAGCCGAGCCCGAGCGCGCGCTCGGTGCGGCGGGCTGCCACCGGCTTCTGGACGTGTCCGCCGCCGTCCTGCTCGGCCTGCGCAACGTGGCGGGAGGCATCGTCGCCGCGCCGACGGCATCGCTGCCGCAATGGCCGGGGTCGGCACGCTGCTGGGACTACCGGTACTGCTGGCTCCGCGACGGGTCGCTCGCAGCGCAGGCGCTGTTGCGGCTGGGATTGACCGACGCCGCAGCGGGCATCGGCGACTTCATCGGGAAGGTCGTCGCCGAGTCCGGGGTGCGGCCGGTGGTTCGGGTGGACGGAACCGACGCGCCACCCGAGCGCACAGCTCCCGATCTGCGCGGCTATCGCGGTGCGCGCCCCGTGCGCTTCGGCAATGCGGCGGCGGACCAGCTGCAGGCCGACGTCGCGGGCGAGGTGCTGGCGCTGGCCGGGGACCTGGGCGCAGCGGAAGCGCTGCCCGAGTCGCTCGCCGCCGCGGCGCATGGGCTCGCCGGCTGGATCGAGTCCAACTGGCGCACGACCGACCACGGCATCTGGGAGATCCGCGGCCGCCCCCGCCGCTACACGCACTCCGCGGTGATGGCCTGGGCAGGGCTGGACTCCGCCATGCGCCTCGCCGAATCCGGGCGGATCCCGGGCCGGGGCAGCTGGCTCCAGGCAGCGGACGCCATTCGCGGCGACGTGCTCACCTCCGCGGGCAGCGCGCTGCGGCTGCACATCGACGGCGGCGCGGCGGACGCGGCCCTGAGCGCCGCCGTCGATACCGGGTTTCTCGACCCCGGCTCTGCGGTGGCCACGGCGACGCTGGATCTCATCGGCACCGAGCTGGCGGACGAGGGCGTGCTGCAGCGGTACGCCGGCACGCAGGACCTGCTCGACGACCCCTGCGCCCCGTTCATCTTCCCGACGTTTTGGCTGGCATCGGCGGAAACTCGCGCGGGTCGCGACGGGTCGCGCTGGCTGCGCGCGGCGGCGTCGGCGGCGGGACCGTTCGGCCTGTTTGGCGAGGTGCGCGATCCCGGCTCGGGTGGCCCGCTCGGCAACTATCCGCAGGTTCAGAGCCACGCCGCGCTGGTCATGGCACTGGTGGCGCCGCACTAGAGTGCTGCGCAGCGGGGCTCTGCGTCAGCCCGCCGTGGTGAAGGACCAGCTCTGGTCGTACGGCTGCCCGTTCACGCTGGCAACGATGTGGGCCGCGTAAGTCGTCGCCGGGCGCAGCGGCGCCGCCGGCAGCAGCGACGCCGAGTTCTCCGTCGAGGACGAGGGCGCCAGCAGGTAGGCGGTGAGCGCCGCGCCGTCGGGACCGCTGAGGGTGAAGCTCGTGAGCGACACCGAGTCACCGGCGGCGAAGGTCACCGTCACGGGATATCCGGTGGTGCGTGGGGCGCCGGCGGGCACGGGGTCGGGCAGCTCGTTGTCGACAAAGGTGTCCGGAACCTTGGTCTGGGCCGCCGCTGGGTAGCGCACCGGCGCCGCGGAGCCGGGCGACGAGTACCCGAACTCCATGTCCTGCATGTTGATCGACCCGACCTCCGCCTGCCCGTAGCCGATGGCCACGAGGTCCGGGCGAAGGATCGGGAAACGGTGGAACACGCTGTTGACCCAGTCGTCGACGCCGGCGGTGGGCGTGCCGCGGTGCGTGATGTCCTCGGCCGTGCGGTCGGTCGAGTAGCCCCACGCGATCGCCCGCTGCCCGGGGCCGGTGCCGCTGAAGCCGGGCAGACCCTGTGACTCCTGATGGATGCCGAGCCCTGCCACCGACGGCGAGGCGTTGTTGAACAGCCAGTAGAACGCATGTGACATGGCGCTGTCGGTGAGGTGCGGATCGAGCTGCACCGCCGGCAGGCCTGCCTGCGCTCGCGTCGCGTTCACCACCGCGAGGGCCTGCGCCGCCGCGCCCGCGCTCGCCGCCTCCGGGTTGGGACGCACCAGGCGGCGCCGCGCGTGCGCCGCGGCGTCCGGCTGCAGCGCCGCAGTGATCTCGGTGGCCGCGAGGCCCGGCTGCCCCTGCACGAACCGCGCCAGCCCGGTGAGGTAGGCCGCGGCATCGAGGTCATCGGGATTGGCGGTCAACGCATGCTCGAACGCCTGCACCGCCGCGTTAGTGTCGCGATTGACTGCAACCTGCACCTCGCCCTGCATGTCGAGGACGGTGGGGTCGCCGGGCGCGAGCGTCGCCGCCTTCTGCCACGCGGCGAGCGCCACCGGACCGTCGCCGTCCACCATCGCCTCGGCGCCGAGGTCCTCGAGCGCGTCCACGTCGGCGGGGAGCGACTCTGCGGCCGCGTCGAGCGTCTGACGCGCTGCCGTAACCTCCTCCGCGGCGCTCTGGGCGTGCGCGAGCTCCTGCACGCGGTACAGCCAGCCCGGCTGCTGGCCGAGCGACTGCTGCAGCGCCGCGATCTGCTCCTGCGGCCTGCCGCTGTCCGAGTCGAGGTTGGCCGTCTCGCGCAGGAGCTCGGATCGGAGGAAGCCCGACGAGTCCGGCGTGATCAGCTGCTGCGCGGCCGCGATCTGCGCCTGCGATCCGGCGATGTCGCCCGCGTCCGCCAGCGCCTCGGAGAGGAACAGGTGGCCCAGCGGCTCGCTCGAGTCGAGTGCGATCGCGCTGCGCCCGGCGGTCACCGCGTCGCCGACGTCGCCCGCCCAGTCGTGCACGCGGCAGAGCACGGCCTCGGCCATCGCGCTGTGCGGGTCCAGCGCGACCGCCTTGGTCGCCTCCGCTTGCGCAAGGCTCTCATCGCCCCGGTAGTTGAGGAACAGGGCGTACGCCGCGGCTGCGGCCGCCGACCTCGGCGCCGCGGTCAGCAGCCGGAGGAAGTCGCCGTCCGCCGCCGCGTAGGCGTTGGCGTACATCTCGTCCTCGGCGCGGCCGATGTCCGCTTGCACCGCGCTCGCCGCCTCCGCAGACGGGCCGGCGCTCGCCGGGGGCCTCGATCCGCTCGACGCGGCAGGCGCGCAACCGGCGCAGAGCAGCGCCAGAATCACGAGCACCCGTCGCCGCACACGGACAGCGTAGGCCGTGCCAGGTCGCTGCACGCCCTTTGACGAGACCGTGTCAGGACGTGCAGACAGCCGTGTTGGCGGCGGCACCTGGGCGGTGCACCCCGATGCGCAGGCCGGCCTGCGAGCCGCTGTCGCCGTCGACGACGGCGGCGCACTCGATGTTGCCCTCCAGCGCCTGCAGTGCCGGCGTTCCGCCGAACACCTGGCCGAGGTCGACGCTGGAGCTGAGGCTGCCGAGCATGCGATCGCGGACGAAGCCGGGGACCCCGAGCTGGCCGACCTCGAACTGCTCGACCTGCGTGGTGAGCTTCGGCGGAGAGCCCGTGGTATCGAGGGCGACGCTGAGGTGCGCGACCGGCGTCACCGTGAAGGGGCCGAACGGATGCTGGCCGCTCACGACCAGCTGCCCGTTGCGGGCGCGCACGGTGGCACCGCTCAGTCCGCCCGCGCCGTGCTCGTTGGCGAGGACCGTCAGGTCCTGCTCGCTGAGGGTGACGGTCCCGTTGGCGTTGAGCAGGAGCTGGGGCACCAGCTCCGCGGCGAGCCTCACGGCGATCGCGGTCTGGCCGTCGCCGTCGTCGGGTCCGCTGGGCGCGGCCCCGAGGTCCGGCGCGGCGGTCGCCCGAACGGCGAGAAAGATCGCGGCCGCGACGACGACCACACCAACGACGACGAGCGCACAGCAGCCGCGCATCAGGCCCAGCTGGGCGCGGCTGTGCCGCCTCACTGCACGGCGATGGCCAGGACGAAGGCGCCGATCGCCAGCAGAGCGAGCCCCACGATCACGATGAGGATCACGAGGGTCACGTCCGACCCCGACTGTTGCGGAGTCGGCCCCACCTGCGCCAGCTGCACGTTCGCCAGCGCCGGCGGTGTCACCTCGGTGCCCACCGCCGGTCCCGTCGGCACCGGGGCCGTCGTGGGGACGGCGCTCGGCGTCGGCGGCGGCGTGGGCGGCAGCGTCGCCACCGGGGACTCCGGCGGCACGGTGAACTCCGGTGGCAGGCTGAACTGCGGCGGGAGCGTGAATGTCGGTGGGGTGCGTCCCGGGTCCGGTGTCTGCTGGGCCGCGAACGACGGCGCCTGTGTCCCGAAGGTTCCCGCGATGACGGCGAGGATCAGGGCGGCGAAGCTGCTCAGCAGCCCCGTGGCAAGCGCTCGGCGTCTCATGCGGCCCGTGGCTCCCGCGAGCGTGCCGGCACTGCCAGCGGCGTGAGCGTCAGCGTCGATCGCGCGTGCTCGCTCACGTCGTCCCGGCTCCAGTGCAGCCGGAACTGCCGGTTCGCCGCCCAGCGGCTCACCAGGTCGGAGTAGTGACGCGACCCGGGCTGCCCGGACTGGCCGGGCAGCAGCACCGCTGTGCACTGGTCCCAGTTGCCGACGTCCATGACCTGGCGCCACGTCGGCGCCGAGAGCCGCGTCTGGAACGGATCGTGTGGCACGTACGCGGTGGCCATCACCGTGTCCGCCGACCCGCCGACCGCGACCTCGCGGCGGCCGAAGAAGAGACCAAGCGGGCGGCGGCGGCTGAACGGATGCTCCAGCGGCAGCGCGTGGGCACGGCCCCACCGCCAGTGCCGCAGGCTCCGCCCGAGCCGGTCCTCGAGGTCCCCCCAGGCATCGTCGAGCGCATCGCTCGCAGTCTGCGCCCATGTGCCACCGCGAAGCATCGTGGCGTCCCCGCTCTCCCAGCGCGCCAACAGCTCCGGCGTCCAGCGGCTGACCAGGTTTGCCGGGTAGTCGTAGACCGGATGCTCGAGGTTGTAGCCGGTGGCGATGGCCCAGGCGTCGCCGCACGACGGCCGGAGCGCGTGCTCGGCGAACCGGCGCATGAACGCCTCGTAGATGGTGGGCTCGATGGCGCCGACGGTCATGAGGCCGTCCCAGTCCGCGAGGCGCTTGCGCAGGCGCTCAGCGGAGGC
>JAFALX010000086.1 GCA_019234035.1 Candidatus Dormiibacterota bacterium
GTGTGAAGGGGTTCAGGCCCCTGCTGGCCACGGCGCTGCTCTCCCGCACCGGGCTGATGATGGCGACCGTCGCCTTCGTGCTCTTCGCCCTGCAGCGATACCACTCGGCAACGATCGCCGGCTTGACCGTCTTCCTGCTCGTATTCCCGGGCCTGGCGTTGAGCCCGATCAACGGGGCGCTCCTCGACCGCTTCGGCAGGACGCGGATGATGGCCGTTGACCTCACGATCACAGCGGCGTCGGTGCTGCTGATCGCGGCGCTCGCGGTGCTCAATGCGCTGAGTGGAGCGGCGCTGCTCGCCATCGTCTCGGTCGCATCGCTGACCGGAACGCTGAGCAGCGGCGGCATGCGTGCGCTGGTCCCGCTCGTGGTCCCGAAGCCGCTCTGGGAGCGCGCCAACGCGGTCGACGTGATGTCGTATGGCGTTGCGGCGATCCTGGGCCCCGCGCTCGCCGGCGCGCTGACACAGTGGGCCGGAGGCCCGGGCGCACTGGTGGTCGTCGCTGCCCTGTACCTCGTCGCGGCGGCGCCGCTGGCTCGGGTGCCGGACCCACGGGTGCGATTGAGCCGCTCGGCGTCGGTCCTACGGGATGCCCGCGACGGCATCCGCTATGTCGTGCGCAACCGCAGCCTGCGCTGGCTCGCTCTGGTGATGTTCGTGATGAACGCGGGATGGGGGATCGTGACGGTGGCGCTGCCCTTGGCCGTGTTCGCCCGGGGGGGTGGCGCGGGTGTCGTCGGCGCCATCCTGGGGCTGGAAGGACTCGTGGGCGTGCCGGCCGCGATCCTCGGCGGGCGGCTCGATACCCGCGGCCGCGAGCGCGTCATCGTGTCGAGCTGTATGGTCGCGGTCGGCGCCGCCACGCTGGTGCTGCTGGCGCCGTCGCTCGTGTCGCTGTACCTCGGCCTGGCCGTGATCGGCGCCGCCAACGGCCCGCTGAACATCGTCGTGTTCGCGCTGCGTCAGCGGCGTACCGCGCCGGCCTGGTTCGGCCGCGTGTTCGCCATCTCGATAAGCCTCAACTACGCGGGGATGCCCATCGGTGCAGCGCTCGCCGGCGCACTCGGCGGCCGGTCGCTGACCGCCGCGCTCCTCGTCGCGGCGCTGCTCCCGCTCGTTTCTGCCGTACTTGTCTGGAACATACCGCGCAGCGAGCTGCCCGAGGACGCGACACCCGGCGCCGGCGCCGACGACGGGCCCGTCGAGCTCGCCGCGCGGCGCGCGCCGGTGGCCGCAGGGGCAGTCGGTCAGTCGCTCGCCGAGGCGAGCACCAGCTCCCCGGAGCCGGGCGCGACGCGCGGCCGCACCTGAGCCAGGACCGCTCCTCCGGCGAGCATGAAGATCGCCGCCGCGGCGAAGAGCACCTTGTAGCCGCCCGTGCCGGTGCTGCGGTTGACCGCGTCGATCACCGGGCCGAGCGCGAACGGCGCCGCCGCCTGCGATCCCGCGGTCGCGACATTGGAGAAGCCGAGGAACTTGCCGGAGCGATCCCTGGGAGCGAGGTCGACCATGTATGCCCAGTCGACCGACACCAACATCCCCCACGCGACGCCCACGAGCATCGCTACGAGCACGACGACCGTCAGCGATCCCGCGACCAGGAACAGCGCGCTGCCGGCCGCGCCGACGACGGTGGCCGCAACCAGGATCGGACGGCGGCCCGTGCGCTCCGACAGTCGCACGGCCGGGTACGTCGCAAGCAGGCCGCAGAGGATCACCACCGCGAACACGATGCCGGTGGCCGCCTGCGCCCCGCCGAGGTTGATGCCGAACACGTGGTAGTCATGGAAGGTGTCGCGCAGGTAGTTGGCCGCGAAGCGCTGGATGCACGCGAGTCCCGTGTAGGCGAGGAACCGGCTCAGCACCACCCAGCAGAAGTCCGGGTAGCGGCGGAACTCGGCCACGTAGCCGCGTACCTCGGCGAGCGACCGCTGCAGGGTCGGCCGCTCGCGGCGCGTCGCCGGCGGCAGCGGGGGCTCGGGGTTGAAGAAGACTGTGATGAGCGCAGTGACCAGCACGACGGCGGCGATCGGGACGAGCGCCGCTCGCGGCGCGAGCCATCCGCCGGCGAGCACGCCTGCGACCTGGCCGCTGAGCGTTGCCACGCCGAGCCAGCCGGATGCCGAGCCGCGCTGGTCGCTGCCGACGCGGTCGGGCATCAACCCCTGGTAGGCGCCCTGGCCGACGTTCATGCAGAACTGCAGCAGGCAGTACGCGCCGACCACCCACCAGAAGCTCGCCGCGCTCACCATGAGCAACAGCGCAGCGACGCCGCCGGCGGCGCCCAGCAGGATCAGTGGGCGGCGGCGGCCCCAGCGCGTGCGCAACCGGTCGGACAGTGCGCCCGCTGCCGGCTGCACGACGATGGCAAGGACAAGGCCAAGGCCCTCGAGCACCGCCAGCGCGGTGTTCTTGTCGGACGCCGCCACCAGGGCGGGGTTTCCGGGACCCGGATGCTCGGGCAGCAGGATGAACGGGAGGACGACCGCCAGGAACGACCCCCAGAGAAACGAGATGCCGAACCAGAAGGAGGCCAGTGACAGCTGACGGGTGGTGCTGAGACGGTCCGAGAGTGGGGCGCTCATGATGCGCCCAGACTATTTCCTCCCGGGCCGAATCGAATCAGAGAAAGCCCGCTTGGTCGCCGGGGATTTCCCTCAGGCGCGCGCGCTCCCGCGCATCGCGAACCAGACGATTCCGATGATCACGAGCACCACGATGATGTACACGATGATGTGTTTCGCATCGGCTACGAACAGACTGAGACCCAGCATTGGGTTGCCTCCGTGAGACGCCGGCGGGCTTGTTGCACCCACCAACCGCGGGCGGGGCACACAGCCTAGCCCATCGGTTCCTCAGCAGCGTGCCGTCATCCGCTGCTGAGTGACGCGCGCTTCGCAGACGGTTCAGCAGGCGAGGTGCGCTGAGCACTGCGGGTAGGAGACGTCGTGTCCGGTGAGTGCTCGAGGCTACCAACCGACGGTAGTTTGAGTCGAAAAAACTCTTGATCGATTGCCGAACGTCGTGTAAAGTGTTCTCTTGGCTCTAGCGCGGTGGGATGCCCCCCGCCGTCTGGACGGCCAGGGGTCCCGCGGGCATTCGGGATCGCGACCGGGTTGGGCGCCGCTGTCGTAAGGCAGCCGGCGCCCGGCGCTGAACCTCATCGATGGAAGGTTCGCGCGCCGGAGGTGCCTGCTTCTTCGCCGCTACGCGACCGGTGTGACCTGTGACGTGCAGAAGCTGCAGCGATGCGCAGCCTTGGGGATGGTGCTCAGGCACTCCGGGCACTCGCGCGTCGTCACCTCGACGGGTGGATGCGCGCGCCGTTCCGCCAGCTTGTTCAGCGGCAGGACGACCACGTAGTACACGACGAGCGCGATCGCCAGGAACGAGATGATCGCGTTGAGGACATCACCGTAGAGGAAGCGGCTGTTGTTGATCGTGAACGAGAGCGTGCTGAAGTCCGGCTTGCCGACGATGGCGGCGATCAGCGGCGTGATGAGGTCCTTGACGACTGCGGTGACGACGGCGCCGAAGGCGGTGCCGATGACCACCGCGACCGCGAGATCGACCACGTTGCCCCGAAGGACGAACTCACGAAAGCCCTTGAACATGTCGGCCTACCCCCGTGCGTGCACTGACGCGCGTCACTCCTGAAGAGCGGCGAACCTGCGTCGCGCAGCCAGCCCGCGCGGCGCTTCTCGGCTGCAGCGGCCGAGTGTACCAGTCCGTCTGAGCTAGCTCAGCCCACCGCCTCGCCCGAGCTGCCGACGAGACGCGGCCGCGTATGGACGACGCGGCGGATGGCCTGCACGCGGTCGGTCGTGATCATGTCGACGCCGCATTCGGAAACGCGCCTCGCCACGTCTGGCTCGTTGACCGTCCACGCCGTGACGGTGAGGCCGTTGGAGTGCGCCGCGGCGCACAGCTCCGGCGTGACCAGCGCGTGGTGCACCGAGACGCCGCAGCCGCCGAGGTCGTCGCGCACCGCCTCCATCAGCTTCGGGAGCAGCCGCCGCCACGGGACGCCTGCAAGTCGCGCCAGCGTGTCGTTCGGCTGCATGCGGATGCGACCGACGACACCCGCGACGTCACCGGCGATGCGCAGGGCGTCGCGTCCGCGGTGCGCGAACAGGCCGGCGACGACGCGGGCAACGCGCTCGTGCGCGTGGCGGCCGACGTTGGGGAATGTCTGCCAGATCTGCGTCGAAGGCGCGCGCAGTTGCAGCGCGCGCAGCGCGTCGACACGCTCGGTGCACACGAAGATGCGCGAGCTGTCCGGACGCCGCTGCAGCCAGCGCGCCAGAGGCTCCACGGCTTCGGTCGATTTGAGGTCGAGCACGAGCCGCGTGGCGGTGTCCAGCTCGTCGACGCCCTCATCGAGCGTCAGCGGACCACCTTTCATACGACGCAGCTCACGCAACTTGAGTGTTGCCAGCGGTATGCCGAGCTCCGTGCGCGCGTCGTGATGCAGCACGAGCGCTCCATCCGACGTTGCGCAGATGTCGACCTCTACGGCCTCGACTCCCAACCGTGCCGTGCGTTGCAACGTCACGCGATTGGGCGCGCCGCCGGGCCTGCTGATCCCGAGGCCCGCGTGGGCTACGATGACGATGGGACGACGGCCTCGCGCTCCTCCTCCGTCACCGTCCACCTCCGGAGCGGTGACGACGCTGAGTCGCGGCTGTGTTCCCGACGGAACTGTCACCACGATCCGAGACTAGACGAGAAGGCATTAAGGCGACGTAATTGAATTGTCATCATTCGCCTTGTGATCCGCCCTCGGATGGGCGCAGACCACGTCGGCGGAGCAAGGGTCATTGCGACGGCAATGCCGGGTTGTGCGGCCGCTCATGAAGCCGAAAGGCTGGGCGGCGCACCCTCGGACGCATGACTGACGACGCAACGGCGGAGAACGCTCCGCAGCCCGGCACACCTCCCCACGATCCTCCTTCGTACACACCGCCGTCGTACGAGCAGCCGCCGTTTGCGTCGTCGCCGTCTGGCTCTTCACCGTTCGCCGCTCCGGAGCCACCGCCGTGGCCGCCGCAGCCGTGGTCGCCGCAGCAGTGGTCGCCGCAGCAATGGTCGAGTCCTCCGCCGCCGCAGCGCCCGAAGCGGCGCGGGCTGTTCCTCGGCGCGCTGTTCGCCGCCGGCGGTCTCGCAGGCTTCGGCGTCGCGTCCGGCATCGCGCTCACCAGCGCGACGGGCGGTCCCGCATCCGTGGGTCTGCCGGGCAACTTCTCGACGCCGAATCCGGGCTCATCCAACAACAATCCCGGTGGAAGCGGTGGCTCGCCGTCATCGCCGGGAGGTGGCCCGGCGAACGCGTCCGGCATCGCGCAGTCGATTGATCCGGCCGTAGTTGACATCAACGGCACGCTCCAGGGTGGCGGTCAGGTCGCCGGCACCGGCATGATCCTCTCGACGTCGGGCATCGTGCTCACGAACAATCACGTCATCGAGGACACCACGAGCCTGTCCCTGCAGATCGACGGCACGGGCACGACGTACACAGCCACCGTGCTCGGCACCGATGCCACCGATGACATCGCGCTGCTGCAGATGAACGGCGCGTCGCATCTCACGACAGTTCCACTCGGCGACTCGTCGAGTGTCGCGATCGGCGACTCCGTCGTCGCGATCGGCAACGCGCTCGGCGCCGGGGGCGCTCCCGCGGTGACCACCGGATCGGTGACGGCGCTGGACCAGACGATCACCGCCGGCGACAGCGGCGCGGCGACCGAGACGCTGTCCGGGATGATCCAGATGGACGCGTTCATCCAGCCGGGCGACTCGGGCGGACCGCTGGTCAACGCGAACGGGAAGGTGGTCGGCATCGACGCCGCCGCACAGTCCTCCGGCCGCTTCGGCGACCAGGGCTCGAACGTCGGCTACGCGATTCCGATCAACTCCGCGATGACCATCGTCCACCAGATCGAGGCCGGCCACGGCTCGTCGACGGTCCAGATCGGCACGCGCGGCGTGCTCGGCGTCGAGGTGTCGACGACGGCGCCCTCGGGATCCGGCGCGAGCGTGACCGGTGTCCAACCGGGCAGCCCCGCTGCAGGTGCGGGTCTCGGCGCCGGTGACGTGATCACGTCGGTGAACGGCCAGTCGATCACGGACAACAGCGCGCTGACCCAGGCGATGACCGGCAAGCACCCTGGCGACAACGTGTCCGTCGGCTGGACGGACCCGTCCGGAGCTCACCACACCGCAACGGTGCAGCTCGAAGCCGGCCCTCCCGCGTAGGGCAGCGCCGCACACTACCATCGCACGCGCTGCATGAAGCGCAGAGACGAGCCGGCGGAGATGAGCCGGCGGAGGTGAGCGGATGGCACGGCCCACGCACTTCGAGATCCCGGTGGACGACCCCGACCGCGCGGAGAAGTTCTACAGCGCGATCTTCGGCTGGACGTTCTCGCGGTGGGACGGCGCGCCCTCCTACTACGGGATGGCGACCACCGGTGAGAGCAACCCCGGCATCAACGGCGCGCTGTTCCAGCGCTCGCCCGGTTCGGAGACGTCACTGACGATGGAAACGGACTCGATCGAGGACTCGCTCGCGAAGATCACCGAGGCCGGTGGCACCGTGCTCGTGGACAAGACGCCGATCCCGACCCTCGGGTACTTCGCGACGTGCAAGGACACCGAGGGCAACACGTTCGGCCTGTTCACCAGCGACACGTCCGCCGGCTAGCTCTGAGCTAGACAGGGAGCATGCCGGGCGGCGCCTGAGCGGCGGCGCGAGCCTCGATAGCGTCTCGGATCAGCGGCTCAGTCCTCTCGTAGCGGGTGCGCCACAACCTGTCCTGCTCATCGGTGGGTGCGCGCTCGCCGCGCGGTACCGGCCAGTCGGGCGGCGGCGGAATCACGAGCAACCGGCCGTCCGCTGACCACGCCAGCGTGAAGCCACCTTCGTGACACATCTCGTGATGCCGCCAGCAGAGGGCCTGTTGCCGAACTGGGTGAGAGTTTGTGCTGAAGCGCCTTCGCTGGGCGGGGGACCGTCACCAGGCGGGCTGCTTTCCCTGAAGGGCGGCAGGCCACGGCCGGGCAAGATGGCAGGCTGTGGCCAGGGCCTCCATCCAGACGGCCCATCCGCTCTGGGCTTCGTCTGACCGCTTCATTAGCTGCTTGAGGTTGACGACCGCAGCGGTCAGCAACGCTTGGATTTGAACGCTCGCACGGCGTCGGAACTGCGCCCGCTCGAAGCCGTGCTTGGTCTTCAGCTCCGCCATCATCCGCTCGGAGACAATCTGGCGGCGCCGCAGCCGTGCTCGACCGATCCGGGTCGTGATGCGCTCGTGTGCCTGATCCACAACGTCTGCTCCCCAGCTGCGATCAATCTTTCGATCGCGTTGGCTTCCAGGGCAGCACTGCGGCTTCAGCGCGCATTTGGCGCAGCTTCCGAACCGTGGCCCATAGCGAGTGTTGCCCAGTGAAAAGTTCTCCGCGACCCGATGCATCTCGAGACCAGCGGGGCAGATGTACAGGTCGCGCTCCGCGTCGAAGAGAAACGCTTCCTTGGGAAAGCCGCCGGTCGCGTTGGCACGGCGTCGGTAGTTGAGCGTGGGCACCACCTGCCGCGCAACACACTCGCGGATGGCGGCTTCACTGCAATAGCCGCTGTCCCCCACCAGCTCTCTGGCCGGACGCCGCAGCGTCTTCGCGTGCTTGTCCAGCATGACCGCCACCGAGCTGGCATCGGAGTCTCCTGCCGCCCCAACGCTGATGGCCGTGATGATGTTGGCTCGGCCCCCGTCGACCAGGACTTGGGTCTTGTACACCAGCCGAGAGCGGCCGTTATGTCGCGTCTGCACCTCGGCGTCAGGGTCGGTCGTGCTCACCAGGGATCGGCGCAGCGCGGGCTTCACTTTGTGGCTACTGGGCTTGGGCCCGGTCCCACCTTTGTCACGCGGCGGCTCTGGTTCGGGCGTGGGGTCGTTCACCAGGAAGAGGTCGCGAACGTACTGCGCCGGTTCCGGCAGCCGAGGCTCGGCAATCGCCCGCGAGCGCAGCGTGTCTCGGGCGGCGTTCGCATCCGACAGTGTCGAGTCGAGGTACAGCACATCGCCCTCGACGAGGCCCCGCTGCTCGCAGACCTCGACAATTCGCTGGAAGAAACGCTCGTACACCTGGACTCCGAAACGCCGTCGACTCTTCGTGAGCACGCTGTGGTCCGGAATGGGCTCGTCCAGCTCATACCCGAGAAACCAGCGCCAGGCCAAGTTCAGCCCAGCCTCCTCGCAGAGCCGCCGCTCGCTCCGAATGTTGAACAGGTATCCGAGCATCCACAGCTTGAAGAGAACGACGGGGTCCACCGACGGCTGGCCGGTATGGCTGTAGTACTTGGCGACGAGCGGCCGCACAAACCCCAGATCGACCGCGGCCGCCAGTCGGCGTACGACGTGGTTGGTCGGCACCGCGGCATCGAGCGAGAAGCTGTAGTACAGCTTCGGCTCCACCTCCTTGCTGCCCATCATTTGCCGGCCCTCAACTGAGACGTCTGTTGGATTCGGGGTCGCCAATCCCATTGACTCACACAACAGCGAGTTCGGCAACAGGCCCTGTGCAACCGGCACCACTGGTTGGTGCACGAGGGCGGTTGTCAGCTCATCCGCACCGAGGACGGTCGCTTCCTCGTCCTGCCACCGTCGAGTGACGTGCCGCGGGCGAGACCCCCGACGACGACTGCAGCGTGATGGTTTGCGCTACTCGCCTCCCAAGCTAGGGCGTCGGTGTGGCTGCTGGGCTCGGTGAGGCGGTCGGAACGGGCAGCGCCCTGTAGCTGTTGAGCATCTTCTGGAAGATCGGCGCCAGATGGTCGAAGTGGCTGCGCGGCAACGCCTGGAACACGATCGTGTGCAGGCGGTTTCCCTGGAACAGGAACACGTGCACGTGGGCGCCGACGCCGAGCTTCGGA
>JAFALX010000349.1 GCA_019234035.1 Candidatus Dormiibacterota bacterium
CGGGGCTCCCTTTTCTTTTTGTCTCCCAGCCCTTCGACACCCGTGCAACGGTGCGGTCGCGCGGCACGCCCGCCGCTGATGCCGGGCCTACGGTGAGGCGTCGCTGATCATGGTTGCCAGGCATCCGCACGCACTGAGGGCGGCAGCGCTCGCGCTGCTGGCAACGCTGCTCGCGGTGACCGTGCCGCTGCCGGCGCGCGCGGCCGACAGCGACGCCGTTCCGATCCTGCGGACGTCACACCCGTTCCCGCACGGCTACATGGAGTACGACGCGAGCGCCGGGCAGACGATCACCGATTTCTTCACCGTGGTCAACGGGGGTCAGGTGGCGGGCTCGTTCATCCTGTTCGCGGCGGACGGCCTCACCTCCCAGGTGACGGGCGTCGTGTACGCCAACCCGGCGAACCCGTTCCCCGACGGTCCGTCGGGCAACGGTGAGTACGGCGCAGGGACGTGGATAACGCTCGGTCAGTCGTCGGTGCAGCTCGCATCCGCAGCCAGCAGCGTCGTGAGTCTCACGGTGAAGGTGCCGGCGACGGCCGCGCCCGGCGACTGGGTGGGCTCGGTGTCAGCGATGAACCCGGTGCCACAGCACTCCGGCGGGCAGTTCGGGTTCAACGTGACGACGCGCGTGACGATCGCGGTGGTGGTGCACGTCGCCGGCCCGCTGAATCTCGACGCGGTGAGCCTGGGCACGCCGTACATCACCGTCGAGAATCACACGCGCCAGATCCTCAACATCCCCCTGCAGTACATGGGCGACGTGCTCGTCAAGCCGTTCGTCGACCTGAAGCTGCTCGACGCGCGCAAGCGCGTGCTGTTCTCGATCGACCGGCAGCTCGACACCTTTGTGCCGCACACGACGCTGATCTACCCGGTGCCGCTCGACAACACAAGGGTCGGACCGGGCAACTACCAGGTGGTCATCGACTTCGGGCCCACCGGCGCGGAGCAGCACTTCGTCCGCAACTTCACGGTGACCACCGGCCAGGCGAACGTGCCGCCGCCCTCGCAGCGCGGACGGCCGCCGGCGGGCCTCAGCCCGCTGCTCTGGCTGATCGCGCTGGTGCCGTTGCTGGCCCTCATCTTGATTCTGCTGCTGCTTGCGCGGCGCCGCCGTCGCTGCGCGCACTGCGGCAGGCAGTGGAGCGGACGGCGCGTCAGCGTGGCCGAGGTCGAAGAGGTGCGTTCCTGCGTGCGCTGCAAGGGATCGCTTTCACGATTCGGCTCCCGCGTGCGGCTCTGCCCTGACTGCTTCGCCGGGCATCGCGGCTGGGATCGCAGCGCGGCGCACGTGAAGGTGCACGCGGCGCATCGCTAGAGAGCGCGCCAGAGATGCGCCCCGGTCGGGCGCGGCGGTCAGTCGGTGCGGATCAGGGTCGCAAGAGCGCGGACGCTCGCCAGCTGTCCATCGGTCGGCGCTGCGACGGGACGAACCTCAGTGACGCGACGGTAGGCATCCTCAAGGCTCCATCCCTGCAGGACGAGCGCCGCGCAAGCAACGGTGGGCGCACGCTCGACCCCGGCATGACAGTGCACGAGGACGGTACGTCCCGAGCCGGTGAGATCGCTGAGCGCTACTGCGGCGCGGCGAAGCTCGGCGATAGACGGCGTTCCATGATCGCGCAGGGGCTCGAGATACACCGCGACGTGCCGCGGCCAGGTCCGCCGCACTGCGTCGTCCTCCGCCCGCAGATCCACCACGGCGTCGATGCCCGCGCTGACGAGCGCAGCCACCTGGACGGAGGACGGCGCGGAGCCCACCCACAGGCCGGGCACGATCTCGTCGGCGTCGGCGCGCTGGCGGAAGACGCTCTGGACGGCCCGCGTCAGGACGGCGTTGACCACGCAGCTCAGTGTGAGACCGGCCGGGCGCCCCGGCGGGGCATCGACACCATCGTGACGGGCTCGTAAACCGGCCGGATCCGGGCCCGGACGCTCCGCAAGATGGCCGTGTGCTGCCGACGTGGCCGACACGCCGCGGCGTGGGCAATCCCGAATGATCGCGCCGGCCGGCTCCGGCAGCGCTGCGGAAACGCCGCTCCTGGTCCGCGTGCGCCGGCGCAAACCTGAGCGGCGCCGCTGGCGCCGCTGGGCGCTGGGCGCCGGGACCCTGCTCCTGGTCGTCCTCGGCATCGAGGCCTGGCGCTACGCGTCGGCTGCGTTCGCGGTGCGCGACGGCCGCGAGCAGGTGGTGGAGGCGCAGCAGCTGCTGCAGACCGATCTCAGCCACCTCGACGCGGCGCGGGTGGCCGCAGCGGACCGTGATCTGCAGCAGGCGCTGCTGGACTTCGGCTCGCGGTCGCACGTGCTCTCCGAC
This sequence comes from Candidatus Dormiibacterota bacterium, assembly GCA_019234035.1. Taxonomy (GTDB): domain Bacteria; phylum Chloroflexota; class Dormibacteria; order Aeolococcales; family Aeolococcaceae; genus JAFALX01. The sequence goes on from JAFALX010000349.1 coordinate 2,321, forward strand.
GGATGGCTCGCGCAGCTCGGCACGCACCTGCCCTGGCTCTCCGACCAGCTCAACGGAACCACGGCGCTGCGCGTGGCCGGCACCACCGGCACACGGTTCGCGCTCGACGTCGTGCAGCTGGCTCAGCAGGTCGTCTCGACCGGCACCGGTGCGGCGCCGGTGTCGCCGCTGCAGCGAATCGTTGCCGTCGCGGATCAGCGTCAGGCTGCGATTGGCACCGCCGTCTCCGACCTCGCCGCCTTCCGGCACGCGCTGAACGCGGTGCCGCACACACCGCTCGCAGGTCCGCTCGAGAGCGCCCGGCAGACCGTGCTGCGCGACGGCGCGCAACTGTCCGGAGGCGCAGGGCCTGCACTCGCCGTCCTGCAGGCGCTCCCGTCCGCAATCGGGCCCGGAACGCACACGTATCTGCTGCTGCTCGAAAACCCGGGAGAAGAACGTCCGAGTGGCGGGTACATCGGCGCCGTCGGGGTCGTGACCTTCACCGACGGCAGGCTCGCGGGCCTGCAGTTCAACGATTCGGCCGCGTATACGCCGCCGGAGGTGGCAATCCCGATTCCGCAGCCGCTGGACACGTACCTGTTCCACAGCTCGCCCTGGGAGCTGCAGGACGCCAACTGGTCGCCCGACTTCCCCACCGCGATGGCCGATGTCGAGCGGTTCTACACGGCGGACACAGGCAAAACGGTCGATGGCGACATCAGCGTCGACCCCATCGCGATGGAGTACGTGCTGCAGCTCATCGGGCCGGTGCATGTGCCTTCCTTCACCCAGACGATCACCTCGCAGAACGCGCTGCAGGAGCTCAACTACATCACCAACTACGCGCGTCCCGGCGATCCCGGCAAGGCGTTCCTGGCGCCGTTCGGCCAGGTGGTGACGCAGGACGTGCTGCAGGCGCCGACGTCGCAGCTGCCGTCGCTCGTGTCCGCGCTGCAGCGCGCGGCCACGCAGAAGCACCTCGTCGCGTTCTTCCACCAGCAACGCTTGGAGAATCTCGTGACCGGCGCCGGGTTCGGCGGCGTGGTGTCGCCGGCGACATCGGATTCGGTGATGGTCGACGACGCCAACCTCTCCGGCACCAAGGGCGACCTCTTCGTGCAGCGCCACTTCTCGCTGCAGGTGCAGGTGAGCCCCGACGGCAGCGTGCGCGATCAGCTGACGCTCACCTACACCAACCCTGTCGTGACCGATCCGGCGGACAAGGCGCTGCTGCCGAACTCCGGCGGAGCGTACCGCGACTACGTGCGCTTGCTCATTCCCGAGACGGTGCAGATGCAGACGATCACGACAAGCGTGAACGGCGGGGCTGCCCAGCCGATGGCGCCGGACGCTGTCACGTATCAGTTCGAGCAGCAGGTGGTGGGTCTGTGGTTCGTGCTCCCGCAGGGCAGCAGCGAACGGATCACGCTCACCTACACCGGGCCTCTGGCCGATGTGAGCGTGTCGCCGGAGCGGTATCAGCTCACCTGGGTGAAGCAGGTCAACGCGCTCGACTGGCCGGTGAGCGCGTCGGTCCGCATGCCGGACGGGCGCGTCTCGCACTGGTCGTCGCAGCTGGCAACGGACCAGACGTGGTCCGCATCCAACTGATGTCATGAGCGAGGTGTTTCGCGTTCGCAAGCGCCGCAAGTCCAGCCTGATGCGGCGCCTCACGCGGCCGGTGCGACGGCTCGGGCGCGTGTCCAAGCTGCGGATCGCGATCGTCGTCGCGATGGTGCTCGCCGCCGCCGGCGGTGCAGCCGCGCTCGTGCTGATCCTGAGCGGACCGCGCGAAGAAGCGCCGGCCACGGCGGCGGCGCCGCCACTCGCACTCGGACCAGCCGGGCTCCGGCCCGCACGCTCGGTGACGGCAGCGACGGTGCCGCTGACGACTCGTCTGATCGCGCCCGCCGGTGGCATCGACATCTCGGTGGTGCAGGGCGACGGCGTGACCGTCCCGCTCGGCCTCGCCGTGCACTACCCGGGCACCGATCAACCGGGCGGGGGCAGCAACGCGCTCTTCTACGCGCACGCGCGGCCGGGCATGTTCCAGGGGCTCTACAAGCTGCACGTCAACGACAGCATCACCGCGGTGCGCGCCGACGGCAGCCAGCTCGCATACCACGTGGCCGCGCTCGAGTACGTGCCCTACAACGACCTGAGCGTGCTCAATCAGACGCAGTACGACGAGATGACGCTTCTGACGTGCACCTCATACGACTCGCACACGCCGCGATTCATCGTCATCGCGCTACCCGGCAGCGGATAGACCGATCGCGATCAGCTGTTCGCGGAAGCAGCGACTGGCACAGGCGAGGTCGCGGGCATCCCCGTGGCGATGACGCCGATACGCGCTGCGTAGTCGATGCGGTGCAGCATGAGCCGCGGGCGCTCCCGCTGCACGTATTCGTCGACCGCGCGGCGTGAGCCCTCCCAGTGCCCGTAGTCATCGATGATCAGCACGGCCCCGGGCGCCATACGCGGCACCAGATATGCAAGCTCGTCGCGAGTCGACTCGTACCAGTCGGTGTCGAGACGGAGCAGTGCGATCGAGTCCGGCACAGTGTTTGGAAGCGTCTCCTCCACCTTGCCGACCACGTAACGCAGCGATGTCGCGGGATACCCGCTGAGCGCCATGGTCTTCTCGACGTCATGCAGGCTTGCCAGCGCAAGCACCTGGTTGTGGTGCACGGGCGAGGCGAGGAGCTCAGACGCCGTGGCGCCGTCGACCGCGCGACGGTCGACGTCGGTGGGCTCGGACATGCCCTCGAAGGTGTCGTACAGCCAGAGCGTGCGTGACGTGTCACCGGCCTCGACGAGCGTGCGTGCCGCGGCCAGCATGCTGCCGCCGCGCCACACGCCGCATTCCACGATGTCACCCTCGATGCCGGCGGCGATGAGGTAGCGCACCGCCTCACACAGCGCGATGACGCGCGGTTGCGTCGTCCTCGTATACGGCCGTACCGCATCGACCGTTCGCAGGATGGCCGGGTCGATGTCGGCGGGCGCGCGAACGATGGCGTACCCCGCGCGGTTGACCGCCTTCCTGATCATGCTGCGCAGCATCAGAACTGTTCCCGCCGCCGCGAGGTGCCGAGGTACGCGTTCTCGAGGTGACGCTGCACGCCCCGGCGCGTCGTCAGGGTGCTGCGGGCGGGATGGTCCATGACGTGGAGTGCATAGAGCTGCTTCAGCCACGATGCGTTGCGGAAGACGCGCTGATTCTCGAGAAACTGATGGTGCTCGAGCTTGCGCATGGCGTTGGCGTCGTTGAACTCGCGGATCGCGAGCAGCTGACCCTGCCAGCTGTTGTGGTTGTCGAGCAGCACGTCGTCGAAGTACACGTTGGTCAGGGGCAGGTACAGGCAGGGGTCGCCGGTCAAGGCGCGCAGCGCCGCGCACGTCGACCAGTAGTAGTCGACGTCCACCGTGACGAACCCTATCGGCGCCACCTCGGTGAGGCCACTGAGGAACTGCGGCACCGTCTCGCTCAGATCACCCAGGACCAGATTCACCGAGCCGGGCAGCGCGGCGCGCAGCGCATGCTCGTCCATCTGGAAGTCACCCGCCTGGTAGTACTCGGGATGGTCGCGGTAATCGTCCGGCGGTGGCATGCCCTCGCCGGTGTCGAACCCGTGCAGGTCGAAATGCACACCGGTCTCACGCGTGACGCGCTGCGCGATGTAGGCCATGTTCATGAGGCCGGCGCCGCTGGCGACGCCGAACTCGATGAGCGTGACGCGGCGGATACCGAGACGCTTCGCTTCGTCGGCGGCGCGCAGGATGCCGTACGCGTGCTGCGGCCGCAGCA
>JAFALX010000359.1 GCA_019234035.1 Candidatus Dormiibacterota bacterium
CGCTGGGGATTGGGCTTGGTGTCGGGCCGGTCAACGGCACACCGAACTCGGCGCGTGCGCGGACAGCACCATCGTGCCACGGGGGCGGGCGGCCAAAACCTCTTTAGCACATCGCGACCTCATCTGCGTCGATTCGCCACCGGAAACGCGAACTCGACGCGCAGGGGTCCCGGTGCTCGAACGTTAACGGGGTGATGGCGATCGGGGACGGGGCGGGGGTGATCCGCATCGTTCGCAGGCTCGTGCCTGCGCTCGGGCTCGTGCTCCTGGTCAACGTCGTCGCCTCGGCCACAGCCGGCCGCGCCTCAGTTGCGCTCCCGGCCTGCCCGGCGATCGGCGGAACCCAGCTCACGGCGTCCCAGTCGGTGGCGCCGCCTGGCGGGAGCCCGTTTGTGGTGTGCACCGGACGCGTGCGGACGTTCGACGGCACGCCGCTGCGCGTCGACCTGACCCTCCCGAGCGCTCGGTACGTGTCTGCGGGATTACAGAAGCCGGCACTGCCGCCGCTGATGCTCATGCAGAGCGGCTTCAGCAACGACGTCTGCCAGTTCGAATCGACGACGCTCGAAGGTTCGGCGGTCGCGGGCTGCGGTGACTTCATCGGCAACGCCGGGTACCGCTGGAACAACGCTTGGTTCGCGTCACTCGGGATTCCCACGATCACGTTCACGCCGCGCGGCTGGTACGACTCCTGCGGCAAGGATCTCTCCACCGGCTATCTCTATCTCACCGATCCGACATGCAGTGATACGCCCGGTGAGGCCAGCTGGATCCACCTGTACGACCGTCGATACGAGATCCGCGACGCGCAGACGCTCGCCGGCGATGTCGTCGACGCGGGGCTCGTCAATCCCGATGCCATCGTCACCACCGGTGACTCGGGTGGCGGCGGACCGTCGTGGGACCTCGCGCTTTCACAGGACCAGGTCGTGCAGCTGGATTCCACGCCCACACGCGTCGACACCAAGCCGTGGACGTCGCCGAAAGGCACGCCGCTCCACCTCGCGGCTGCGCTGCCGATGTACACGTGGACCGACCTCCTGGACTCGCTCCTGCCCAATGGAACCGCATCGGACGGGCTCTCGGGAGCGCCCGCGGACGGCAACCACGACTCCCCGGTCGGCGTCGACAAGATGTCGTACGTCACCGGGTTCTTCGCCCTGGGTCTGGGCGACGTGCCCTCGGCCCCCGACAAGGGTGCCCAGTACGCCATCCCCGGCGTCGATCCCACCGCCGACCTGACCACCTGGTTCGCAGACCTCGCCGCCGGCGAGCCGCTCTTCAGCATCAACCCGCTGACGCCGTCGATCGTTGCGCAGGTCGGCGGCCAGCTGCGTTCGCCGCTGGCGATGCCGGTGCCGCCGAAGAGCGCGGAGATCCCGATCTTCGTCATCCAGGGCGTCACCGACCCCCTGTTCCCGGCGTTGCAGGCGCAGACGATGATCAACAAGCTCAAGGCAGCCGACAAGAACTACCCGGTCACCGCCTTCTACGGTGACGTCGGTCACTCGTACGCGAACAACCCATCGGACGTGTGGCAGCAGGCGCACAACGAGGGCAACGCGTGGCTCAGCGCAGTACTGGCCAATCGCGACCCGAACCTGCCGGGCGTCACCGTCGACACGACACGCTGCGTGGCGGGACAGACGCTGCAGTCGTACAGCGGCGCGAGCCTCGGCGCGCTCGAGACCTCGACGGTCACCTACACGGCCGGCGGGAGCCAGACCATCGTCCACGCGGTCCCGACGTCGCCGCCGCTGGGCACGTACGAGGGCACGCAGACCGATCCCATCGTCAACAGCGGCTGCCGCAGCATGATGGCGTCGCTGAGCAACATCGCGCCGGGTCAGACCTCGTACTCGTTCCCGGTCAACGCGCCGCTGACGCTCCTTGGCGGTCCGACAGTCCGCGCCACCGCGACGCTGGCCGGTTCTGACGCGGTGCTGATCGCGCGGCTGTGGGATGTCGACTCGTCCGGCACGCAAACGCTCATCACGCGATCGGCCGTGCGCATGGTCAATCCCTCACCGCTGCTCCCGATGACCTCCAACATGCGCTTCGAGCTCTGGCCGAACGCGTGGCAGCTGCAGGCCGGACACACCGTCAAGCTCGAGCTGACGCAGGACGACGTGCCGACCTGGCGGCCCGACAACGAGGTCGCCGTGCTCGCGCTCAGCAACCTGTCACTGACGCTGCCGCTGCACTGACGTCTTCCGCGCGAAGAGCCCCGGCTCGTGAAGGGGCGGTGGATACGTCGCTCGGAACGTGAAGGCGAGCGGCGTCGGCCCATGCATGCGAAGGTGCGTCAGGCGTTGCTCCGCCTCCGCGATCGTCGGCACGTGACCGCTCGGTATCCACCAGAGGGCCATGTATGCCTCCGCCATCGGCTCGAACCACTCTTTGCGCCGCCGCAGCACCGCTCGGTGCGCAACCGACCGCTGGACAAACTCACGAAGTGCGTCGACGGATTCCCACACCGACATGTTGATGAGCATGTGTGCATCGCCGAACACGTGCAGTGACGTGGCATTCCCGTGCTCGGTTTGCAGGCGCCACACAAACCCGGGGCTGGTATCGGCGACCGCGTTGACCGGACCAAGGTTGTCCACGAACTCCTGCATCGTAGCCGAACCGATCGGCGCGACCGGCCGGGCGACGTTCACCTGGGCCAGTTGGTATGCGGTCAAAGCCACGCCGCGGCCGACGCGCGGCGACTCGCCTTCGATTGAGCGGTCACGATTCAAGATGCCTGACCGCCCACTCTGCGGCCTTTCTGACATTCGGGTCCGAATCAGCCAGGAATGGGCGAATCAGTGGCGCCGTGTCAACGGCCTCCGCGTCGTCCAACACGTCAATTGCGCTCGAGCGAACGACAGCGGCCGGATCGTGGAGCGCCTGTACCGCGGCGGCAATCGCGTCGCCTTCGTCGAGGCTGGCGAGGTAGCGCAGGACAGCTCCCCGAACAAACGGGTCTCCATGGTCCCGCAGAGCCATGACCTGTGCCCGCCGTGTGGCGTCACGCAGAGCGGCGAGCCCCTCGATCGCCTCCATGACGACGTGTGCCCTTTCGTCATTCAGGTGCGACGCAAATAGCTCTCGCACCGCTGGCGTTTCGACTGCCGGTGGCATTGTGAGGGCTACGAAAGCGGCACCCGTGCGCGCCGGATCCGCGACCTCGTCCGCAACGTGCAGGAGGTATGCGACAGCGTCGTCTCCACCTACGGCGCGCATGAGTACGGCCACCTCGGTGTAATAGGCGACCGCGTACTCGGGACCTTCGAGCGGAGGCCCTGTGAACTTCTCGCGGAGCTCTGCAAAATCGAGCCCGTCCAACTCTGGATACAGCATGGCTGTCAGCGGGCCGCCAGCACGTGGCGGAGGCGGGGTGCCTCTGCCACCAGCTCTCTGAACTCCGCTGCCAGCGCGCGCTCCTCGTCACGGCGACCCGCCTCCTTGGCCTCCTGCAGCTTGCGCAGCGTGACCGCCGCCAGGCGCACCTTGATCGCCTCGTGCACCCAGCTCACGCAGTCGGTGAGCACGCGCCGCAGGGCGTCGTCGTCGTCGAGCTCCGGAACATCGCGGACGAGGAGCCGCGCCGCGAGCGATCGATCCGGTGCGGGGAGTCGGTGCAGCGGAAACTCGCCGTCGCCGGTGCTGATCGCGAGCTCGATGATCCGACGCACCGTTGCGCTCGTGAGCTCGTCAAGGTGCAGGCCGAACGTGGTGACGAGCGCGCTCGCCACCGCGGGGCGATGCACCACGACGCCGCCGATGTGCGCCTCCCACTCGGGTGGTGCGGGAGCCGGTTCGGCATCGTCGTCGGCGTCCGGCGCGGCGTCATCCGCAGGCACCGGGACCGGCGCCGCAGCGACGACCGCCGCCGGCCTGCCGGGACTCTGCTTGCGCGCCCTGGCAACGTCCTGCGCCAGCGAGCTCGTCGAGACATCGAGCCGTCGCGCCGCCTGCTGCAGGTAGAGGTCGCGCGTCGCCGCCTCCGGAATGCGAACCAGGAGCGCGACGGCGCGTTCGGCCGCCGCGCGCCTCGCCTCGATGCTGCCGCCCTCACCCCCGGCCAGGGCGTCGTTGAGCAGGACCTCCCACTCGAGTGGCGCTTCCGCGATGAGCGCCGCGAACCCCTGCGGATCGCTGCGCACCATCTCATCGGGATCCTTGACGCCTGCGGGCATCAGGCAGATGCGTGCCTGCAACCCTTCGGCGGCGATCACGTCGACCGCCTTGGACGCTGCGTTGCGCCCGGCATTGTCGCCGTCGAAACAGAGCACGAGCGTCGACGCGTAGCGGGCCAGAATCCTCACCTGCTCGCGGGTCAGTGCCGTGCCGCTGCTGGCGATCACGTGCTCGACACCCGCCGCGTGCGCCGCCATGACATCGAAATACCCCTCGACGACAACGGCGGTGTGCTCGCGCTCGATCGCCTTGCGCGCCAGATCGATCCCGAAGAT
>JAFALX010000390.1 GCA_019234035.1 Candidatus Dormiibacterota bacterium
TCACCACCGAGGTCGCCGCTGACCCGTGTGGGATCGACGACGTCGTAGCCATGGGTGCTGCCGGCAGCGGCCTGCATGTAGGGCGAGCAATACACGTGGCTCACACCGAGCGCGTACAGGTAGGGCACGATGGCCGCCGCCGCATCGAAGTCGAAGTCGCGGCGAAGCTGCACGCGATACGTGGCCCGCGGCTCGACCATCACCGCCCGTTGCCGAGCGCTGGCGTGCGTCCCCGCGACCGATGGTCGCGATCGGGTCGTTGCCGCCAGTCGGTCACTTGCAGATGAAATCTGATAGCCAGACTATAACGTTGTCGGCCAAGCGCTGGCCAGTGGCGAGGGAGAGGCGAGCTCGGGCTGTCGCTCGGGCGCCGGGCATTCGTGGGCTGAGTTGCGCTCCGCTTGGGGCGAATCGCCGGCGCCCGCGGCCGCGCTGGAGCCGCTGCGAGAATGGAGCTGCGCCATGACCACCGCTCTCTATCGTCGGTATCGACCTGCGCGCTTTGCAGAGCTCGTCGGTCAGGACGTCGTCGCGCAAACGCTGCGCAACGAGGTCGCGTCGGGTTCGATGGCGCACGCCTATCTGTTCGCCGGCACCCGCGGCACGGGCAAGACGTCGACTGCGCGCATCCTCGCGCGGGCCGTCAACTGCCTGCACCCGCAGAACGGTGAGCCCGATAACGAGTGCGGCGCGTGTCGCGAGATCCTCGATGGCGCGTCCGTGGACGTGCTCGAGATCGATGCTGCGAGCAACCGCGGCATCGACGAGATGCGCGACCTGCGCGAGAAGGTGAAGTACCTGCCCGCGTCGTTGCAGCGCAAGGTCTACATCATCGACGAGGCGCACATGCTCACGACGGAAGCATGGAACGCGTTTCTCAAGACGCTCGAGGAGCCACCCGAGCACGTGCTGTTCGTGCTCGCAACGACCGAACCGCACAAGGTCCCGGACACGGTGCGTTCGCGTGTGCAGCGCTTCGACTTCCGGCGCGTCAGCACAGCGGACATCGCGACGCACGTGCGCAGCGTGGTCGATCAGGAACACGTCGATGCGGACGCTGATGCCTTGCAGCTGATAGCCGAGGCGGCGCAGGGAAGCGTGCGCGACGCGCTGTCTCTGCTCGAGCAGGCGGTCAGCAGTGGAGAGCGACCGATCAGCGTGCTGACCGCGCGCCGTGCGCTGGGACTCACCGACCCGGCGATCATCAGCGACCTCATGCGGGCGCTCGCCGGCAGTGACGCCGCCGGAGCGCTGCGCGCCGCAGCGACAGCGTTCTCGGCCGGCGCGGATCCACGGCAGGTGTTGCGCGAGGTTGCGCGGCTGGCACGAGCCGCAGAGCTGCATGCACTCGGGTACTCGCAGGGCGCCGAGCTGTCATCCGAGGAGTCGGCGCTGTGTGCCGAGCTCGCTGCGGTGGCGCCCGCAGGGTTCTGGCTGCGCGGGCTCGAGCTCTTCGCCGAGGCGGAGATGAACCTCCGCCAGCCGGTTGATGCGCGCTTGCAGGTGGAGCTGTGTCTGCTGCGCATGCTGCGGCCTGCCGAGGGCACGCTGGCCATCGACGCGCTCGAGTCACGCGTTGCCGCGCTGGAACGCGGCACGCGCGCGCCGGCGGCGGCGCCGCCCTCGCGGTTGGCGGCGGCACAGACGCCCACAGCATCCCCGGCCCGCTCCCCCGTGCCCACAGCTGCGTCCGCGCAGCCGATTGCGCCCTCGCAATCCGCTGCGCGTCGCGACGGCGAGCCGTCGCCCGGCGCACACCCTGCTGACGCCGAGACCGTCGTCGCCGGCGCAGACCCTGCTGACGCCGAGACCGTCATCGCCGGGGCCGCTGCGTCCGCTGACACGGCGTCTGCACTGGAGCGCTGGCGCACCCATTGGCAAGCGATCATCGAGGCCGTCGGACGCGTCGACATGATGCTCGCCGGTGTGCTTCGCGACTGCCGGCCGGTTGACGCGCGCGATGGTGTCCTCGTCGTCGGCGCCAGTCACCGCTTCCACATGGACACGATCAGCAAGCCCGAGAAGACAAGGCTGATCACGGATGCGACGTCGAGCATCGCCGGCGCGCCCATGATCGTCGAGACGCGCTACACCGGCGAGGAGACGGTGCCGCCGGACACGACCCTCGGCGTCAGCGCAGTAACGCAGGCGGTGCTGCAGACCTTCGAGGGCAGCCGTGTCGTGGCGACGCGCCTCCGCGAGGATGTGCGGCAGTCACAGCGCGCGCCCCGCGGGTAGACTGGCTGGACGATGGCCAATCCTCAGCAGAACATGATGAAGCAGCTGCAGCAGATGCAGGCCAAGATGGCGCGCGTCCAGGAGCAGCTGTCGGAGATCACCGTCACCGGAAGCGCGGGCGGCGGCGTCGTGACCGTGACGGTCGACGGTCACCAGAACGTGCGCGGCGTCACCATCGAGCCCGAGGCGCTGGAAGAGGGTGCCGAGCTGCTCTCGGATCTCGTCCTCGCCGCGGTGAACGATGCCATGGAGCAGTCGCGCGCACAGGCGGCCACACAGATGGGGCAGCTGACGGCGGGTCTCGGCCTGCCGCCCGGTCTCCTCTGACCCGCGCGCGACCAGGATCGGCTCATGCCTCTCGTCCCTGAGGCGATCGAGCGACTCGTCACCGAGTTCGGCAGGCTGCCGGGCATCGGGCCCAAAACGGCGCAGCGACTCGCGTTTCACTGCCTGCGCACGCCGGCTGAGATGACCGAACGACTCGGGGCGGCCCTGCAGCAGCTGCACCAACAGGTGCAGCCGTGCGCACGGTGCTTCTTCATCGCCGATGGCGATCTCTGTGCGATCTGCAGCGATCCCCGCCGCGATCCCGCGCTGCTCTGCGTTGTCGAGGAGGCGCTCGACGTCGTCGCGGTGGAACGCAGCGGCGAGTTCCGCGGCCTCTATCACGTGCTCGGCGGCGCGCTGTCGCCGATGGACGGGATCGGCCCGGACGAGTTGCGCATCGCCGAGCTGGAGCGCCGCGCGGCCACCGACGAGGTTCGCGAGGTGGTCATTGCGACCGATCCGGACGTGGAGGGTGAGGCCACCGCGTACTACCTCGGGGAGCGGCTGGCGGCCGCCGGAGTCACGGTGACCCGGCTGGCGCACGGGCTTCCGGCGGGGGCCGACCTCGAGTACGCGGACGAGCTGACGGTCGCCCGGGCCTTCGCCGGCCGCCGGGCGCTCTGACCTGCTCTCCTGGGCCCTCTGACCTGCTCCCCTGGGCCTCTGGAGATCGCTCCTGTTCGCCGCACGGCGCGGGCGGCGCGAGACCCGGTCACGGTGAACCACGCCCCGTGACGCCCCGGATTTGACCGGGCATCTGTTCGAGTGTAGAATCCTCCTCTTGCCCCCCGGCTCCGGCCGGAGGTGGCGCGTTGCCGGGACGAGTACCCCTTGGCTCGGCGCGCCGTGCACCTTGACACTTGAAGAGTGGAGACGACTTTCCGCGAAGGCCCAAACAAGTGGGGCCTCGTCAATACATGTCTTCGACCGGCGTGAGCCGGAACCAGACGTCTGATGGAGAGTTTGATCCTGGCTCAGGATTAACGCTGGCGGCGTGCATGAAACATGCAAGTCGAGCGCGGTGCGAAGAGGGGTAACTCGCTTCGCATCTAGCGGCGAACGGGTGAGTAACACGTGAGCAACCTACCTTCGAGTCGGGGATAGCCCTGGGAAACCAGGATTAATACCCGATGTGGTCACGACGGGACATCCCGTTGTGAGTAAAGGCGCAAGCCGCTCGATGACGGGCTCGCGGCCTATTAGCTTGTTGGTGGGGTAA
>JAFALX010000401.1 GCA_019234035.1 Candidatus Dormiibacterota bacterium
TAGCTGCTCGACAGCGGCATCGCGCTGATCCTCGCCTTCGCGGTGATCCTCGTCATCCTGGCGGCGTCGAACTATGCGTCCGCGGAGTCGGCGCAGTGGGCCGCCGGCGCCGCCTTGGGAGCCGGGTTTCTCGTGTACTTCGGATACTTCGTGGTGTCTGAGGCGACATCGGGAGGCCGCACGCCCGGGAAGGTGGCGCTTGGGCTGCGTGTGGTCCGGCTCGACGGTTCCGCCGCTGACTTCACCGCCATCCTGATCCGCAACCTCGTGCGGATCATCGATGTCGGGGTGCTGTTCGTCGGCGTGGTGGTGATGTTCTTCCAGCCGCTGTCACGCCGCCTGGGGGACCTCGCCGCCGGCACCGTGGTGGTGCGCGAGCGTCAGAACGTCACGCTGGCGACGGTGACGGCGCCCGTCCCGATGATCCTGCGCACGCCCGATGCGGGACCCGCGATCGACGGCATCGAGCGCCTCGGCTCCCACGAGGAGAACGCGCTGCGGGTCTTTCTGAGCCGCCAGGGGCTCACGCCGCAGCTGCGAGCAAGCCTGGCCGGGCAGATGGCGCCGAAGCTGTACGACCGCATGGAGCTGCCCTGGGCGGCGCCGGAACGCCAGTGGCCGCCCGAGCTCTTCCTGGAGCGGCTGTACCTGCAGCTGCTGGCGCGCGGCAGATGACGCTGGAACGCTTCGTCGCCGAGCGGCAGTCGCGCTGGGCCGAGCTCGAGGCAGCTGTCAAGCGGGCGCGCCGCGGCCGGCTGCGCGGCATGCCGGCTCAGGAGATCGAGCGCTTCGGCCTGCTCCTGCGTCACGCCGCGAGCGACCTCGCGATCGCGCGGCGTGACCACCCCGACGCCGAGGTGACCGCGTACCTCAACGGGCTCTGCACACGCGCGCATCCGATGCTGTACCGGGGCACGCCGATGCGCCTCTCGGCCCTCGGCGAGTTCTTCGCCCGCGGGCTGCCGCGGGCGTTCCGCGACGCGTGGCCCTACGTGGTCGGCTCGCTCGTGCTGCTGGCGATCGGATTTCTCGCGGGCTTCATCGCCGTGTCCCTGCGGCCCGACCTGCGCTCGTCGCTCATCCCCCAGTCGCTGTTCGACGAGATGGCACGCGGCCAGATCAAGACCAACGTGATGGACCCGGGGTGGGCGGGTGCCTTCATCATCACGAACAACATCAAGGTCGCGCTGATCTGCTTCGCCGGCGGCGTGCTGCTCGGGCTGCCCACGGCGCTGGAGCTTCTGGCCAACGGCTGGATGCTGGGCACGATCGCCGCCGCCGTGAATGAGGGCGGCTACAACCTCGCCTTCTGGTCGTTGATCGCTCCGCACGGCGTCATCGAGCTGAGCGTCATCGTCATCGCGGGCGGCACCGGCCTGATGTTGGGTGTGGCGATCCTTCGCCCCGGCAAGCTGCGCCGTGGGGACGCCCTCGTCGGCGCCGCGCGCCGCGCCGTGCTGCTCGCCCTCGGGGTTGCCGTGCTGCTCATCATCGCGGGCACGATCGAGGCGTTCGTCTCACCGAGCACGCTGCCGAACGGCGTCAAGCTCGCGATCGGCGCCGGCAGCGGGCTGCTGCTGTACTCGTGGCTGCTGCTGAGCGGCCGCAAGCGCGCACGGCGCCGGGCGGGGCGCTCGCTGGAGACGGCGCAGGCCGCGGCCTGACTCGGCCTCCGGGTCTCAGGGCGCACCATAGGGGCAATGGAAGTCGTACGCATCACGCCCCGCGGGTACTGCCACGGCGTCGTGGAGGCGATTCGCATCGCCAAGCGCGTCGGCGCCGAACGCGCGACGGACGAGCCGGTGACGATGCTCGGGTACCTCGTCCACAACGAGCACGTCACCCGCGAGCTGGAGGAGGCCGGTGTGACGCTCGTCGCCGAGCCGGACCGCATGAAGGGCCTCGAGCAGGTTCGTGCCGGGACTGTCATTTTCACCGCGCACGGCATCTCGCCGCAGGTGGTGCGGGCGGCGCGCGATCGCGGGCTCAACGTGGTCGACGCCACCTGCTCGGACGTCACGCGCACCCACGACCTGGTGCGCCAGCTCGTCGACGACGGTCACGACGTCGTCTACATCGGCAAGCGCGGGCACCCCGAGCCCGCCGGCGTGATGGGCATCGCCCCGGAGCGCATCACGCTCGTCGAGTCCATCGAGGAGGCGGACGCCCTCGAGGTCCACCCCGGCCGGCCGCTCGCGGTCACCTGCCAGACGACGCTGTCGGTGTGGGACACCAAGGCGATCATCGACCGTCTCGTCGAGCGCTTCCCGGACATCGAGGTGCACAACGAGATCTGCCTGGCCACGCAGGAGCGGCAGGAGGCTGCGGTGCTCGCAGCGGACAACGTCGACTGCGTCGTGGTGGTCGGGAGCACCCGCAGCAGCAACAGCCAGCGCCTCGTGCAGGTGGTGCAGGAGAAGGGCGGCAAGCCCGCGCACCTGGTCGACACCGCCGCGGACATCGACCCGGCGTGGTTCCGCCGGATGCAGCGGATCGGCGTGACCGCGGGGGCGTCGACGCCGACGCAGATCACCCGCGCGGTCATCGCCGCCATCGAGGCGCTGCCGGCGCCGGACGCCGAAGCGGTCACCGCCCGCTAACGGTTCCGCCACGGTCCCAACCCGCAGCGACGGCGGGGGTAGCATCGCGACAGTGGCCGCTCACAGCTTCGCCGGCACCACGGGCAAGAAGGAGCCGTACACGGTTCAGGCAGCCCGGATGCTGCTGTACCTCGAGGCCGCGCTGCTCCTCCTGTCGGGTCTCTTCGCCGCCGCCATCGGCGTCCTGCTCGGGTCGAGCAACTCCATCCCGTTCGCGAACCTGCAGGTGAGCGGGGCAGGCGCGGTGGTGCTCGGCATCTTCTACGGCGCGCTGGGCTTCGGCGCCGTGTACATCGCCGTCGAGCTGCGCCGGCTGCTCCCCTGGACCCGGACCGGCGCGGTCGTTCTCCAGGCGGCCCTCATCGTCCTGTTCCTCGCGCGGGGCAATCTCTCGCCGTCCACGGCGCTGAGCGTGGCGCTCTGCCTAGCCGTCGCCGGCCTGCTGCTGACGCCGAGCGCCGGCGCAGCGCTGACCGCCGAGCCGGCGTCGTCGCAGCCGGCTTCCGGCGGCACCGCGACGACGCCCGCAGCCACTCCTGCAGCGTCTCCGTCGAGCTCGCGCCGGACCCTCTAGATGGTGGCGCGC
>JAFALX010000424.1 GCA_019234035.1 Candidatus Dormiibacterota bacterium
CAGCAGTACTGCAAGCTCTCCAAACCGAGACCGCCGCAAGCGCCGACGCCCTGCCCGGAGGAGTGTGCAGGGAGCAACGGCGATCCGCACGTGCACACCGTCACCGGCCCGCACTACGAGTTCCAGGCGGCGGGCGAATACGTGCTCCTGCGGAGCCCCGACGGCAGCCTTGAGGTGCAAGGCCGCCAGGAGCCGATGCCGGGCAGCGCCGTCACCATCAACACCGCGGCGGCCGTCAATCTCGGGGCGCACCGGGCCTCGGTGTACTTCGACAGCGCCTCGCAGGCGTTGGTGGTCCACGTCGACGGACAGCCGGTGACGCTCAGCGCGCCCATGGCGGTCGGGGGCGGCACGCTGCGGCCGGTCAGCAGCGGCGTCGAGATCGACGCGGCGGACGGCACGAGGGTCTGGCTCCTCGGCTTCCCAAGCCATCCGAAGTACGGCATCAACATCCAGGTCCTTCCGTCCGCCGCGCTCCGTGGCAAGGCATCGGGTGTGCTCGGCGACGTGCCACTCGGCTACATCACGCCGCTGTTGCCCGATGGCACGGGCCGCCGCGTCAGCGCCGATCCCATCGCTGACTACACGTTCACCTACCAGACGTTCGCGCCGGCCTGGCGCGTGACTGACACGGACACGCTCTTCGACTACGCCGCCGGCCAGAACACGGAGTCGTTCACCGTGCCCGGGTTCGTCCCCCTGGGCGGCCCGCCGAAGCCCGTACCGTTCGGAGGCACCTTCGGCCTCGACCCATCGGCCCGCGCGGCGAGCGAGACCGCGTGCGCGGGCGTCGCCAACGTTGAGCTGCGTAACGATTGCGTCTTCGACGTCACCGCCAGCGGCGACTCCGGATTCGTCCAGTCGTACGCGAACACCGCGACCTTCCTCGCGACGCAGACGGGTGCGCCCCCGGCGGCCGCACCCGCGCCGTCCGGCGGCCCGACCATCAAGCCGCTGCTCACGGGGTTCAGCGGCGTCTACGGTGCTGCTGTGGGGCCGGACGGGGCGCTCGACGTCGTCGTGACCCTGCCGAGCGGCCCCGCGATCCTGGCGGTCGACCCGGCGACGACCACAATTCGCACCCAGCAGTCGCTGAACGCGCCCAGCGCCGCCTCGCTGGCGGTCGCCGCCGGCTCGCTCTGGGTCGTCGTCGGCGCCCAGACCCCGGCCGGGTGTGCCGTCGACCGCGTCGACCCGGCGAGCCTCACCGTCACTGGTCACCTGACGCCGCCGGCGTGCCCGGAAATCGGTTCTCACAACCTCGCCGGAGCCGGCGACCAGCTCTGGATGCTGGGCTCGGGCAGCCCGAAAGACCAGCTCCAGCGCATCGACACCTCGAGCCTCACCGTGGCCCAGACGATCCCGGTGACCGCGAATCTCATCGGCGCGCTCTACGCGTCGGCGACCTCGGTCTTCTGTACGGGCGAGTCGGAGGTCGACCGCATCGACGCCGCCTCGGGGTCGTTGGTGAAGCTCGACGACGGCACCGACAGCACGACCTTCGCGGGCGATGGCATCTGGGAGGAACCGGACGTCGGCGACCTCGCTTTCATCGACAGCTATCACACCATCGCCAAGCACCTGAGCATCCCTACGCAGGGAGAGAAGCTCCTGGTGGGTGCCGACGAGCAGAACGTGTACCTGGAGGAGGAGGACAACAAGGCCGTTCTGCAGCTGCCCATCGACGGGAGTCAGGGGATGTCGCTGGGCACCAGCGACCAGCTGGGCGGCACCGGCGAGAGCGCGTTCATCGTCGGCAGCCGGAACATCTTCCGCGTCTATGGCGCGCCGGCGTCGCAGGGTGGCGCGTTCTCACTCTTCGTGGAAAACTTCCCGCTGCCGTAGCCGTGAAGCGGTCACCCGGCGCACCTGGGCGGCAGCGTTGCGGGTCTTGTTGGCGGAAACTCGTGCCGAATGCTCCGCCGCCTAGAGTCGTCGACGTGAAGCTCCTCGGGCTCCTCATCGCCGCGGTCGCCGCTGCGTCGCTGGCTGCATGCGGCGGCGGCGCATCCAATGCGACCAATGAGAGCACGCAGACGACGATGTCGCCGTCGACGCGCGCCACCCCGTCCAGCACGCCGAACTCGGCGATGGACGCATATCCGATCATGTCGTCGCTCGACGGTCACCTTACGGGTCCGTGGACGAACACCACGTTCAAGACGACCGGCACGATGACGTGGGACGTCACCAGTGACGCCGTGCATCGCACGGTCACGATTGCGATCATGCTCACGGGCAACGTGCTCGGCGCGGCGGCGCCCGCGACGGAGCACATCGAGCTCACCCACCTTGCGACGGGAGTGGTCCAGGGCCCGTCAGCCGCGTTCGGCACCGTGAACGGCGTCATCACCCCCGACGGGCGCATCCACTTCCAGCTGACCAACCTGCCGCAGACGTCGATCGCGACGGTCGACATCGCCGGGATCGTGAAGCAGGGCACCTCGATCGCGTTCGGCTACACCGTGACCATGACGAACGCCTCGACGGCGCAGGGCACGGTGACCCTGACCAAGCAGTAGAGAGGGGCTGGATCGTCCCGGCCCCAACCGCCGACCGCGTCTATCATCGAGTCGGTGAAGGAAGCAGTCACAGCGGTCGCACCCGCAGCGGCCCGATTCGAGCGAGCGCCCAGTCCGACGATGCGCGATGCGCGGCAGCTTGCGGCGCACGTGAGACGGATCCATGCATCCATTTGTGCCGTGTGCGTCTTCGGTTCGGTGGCGCGTGGTGACGCAACGCCGGGCAGCGACATCGATCTGCTGGTGCTCACTGACGACCGCACCGTCACGCGACGCGCAGTGACCGACGGGTTGCCACCACAGCCGCGCGCATTCCCCATCTCCGTGGCCTGTTTCTCTGTTGCCGGTCTCGCCGCGGTGATGCGCCGCGGCGATTCGTTCGCTCGTCATCTGCAGAACGAGTGCGTCGTCGCGTGGCAGCGCGACGGCGAGGCCACCGCGGTACTCGCAATCAGGCCCACCGCCACGACCGCGGCGGCAGAGGTGTCGCGCCATCTCGACAGGCTCCAGGCCTTCGAGCGGCCGCAGCGCTTCAACGACCGCTTCCTCTTTCCCCTTGCAGATCTGTACGTCATCGCCAAGGCCGTGGTCATGGCGCGCCTCACCGTCGAAGGTGCGCCGGAGTACAACCGCGCTCGTGCCTTCGCGGCGATGCGTCAGCGTCATCCCGAGCTGGGACGAAGCCTCGACCGGCTCGGTGGACTGAGCCCGTTCTGGGAGGTGACCTCCGGCCGCGACCCGGGAGCAAT
>JAFALX010000047.1 GCA_019234035.1 Candidatus Dormiibacterota bacterium
GCTCGAGAGCCCGACCGAGGAGCGCCCGGTGTGCACGTCGCTCGCCTACCTGCTCACGACGGTCGGCCGCGCCAACCTGAGTCCCGAGCAGCGCACGCTGGTGATCGAGCACCTGGAGGAGTGCACGCTCTGCCAGGCGCAGTTCATGCCCGACGGCTCACCCGTTCCCGCGTCAACCGAGGAGCCTGTCCTCACACGGAACGCCGGCTGACCATTCGCATCGTCTGCGCGCCGAACGCGTTCAAGGGTTCGATCTCGGCGGGTGACGCGGCGCACGCCATGGCCCTCGGCGTGCTCGATGCCGGCGGGGTCCCCGTCGAGGTGCCCGTTGCCGACGGGGGCGACGGCACGCTCGACGTGCTGCTGGCGGCCGACGAGGGGTCGCGAGTCACCGAGCATCCCGTCACCGATCCGCTCGGTGCGATGGTCTCGGCCCGGCTGGGCTGGTTGAGTGACGGGTCCGCCGTCGTTGAGATGGCGGAGGCCTCGGGGCTGCGCCTGCTCGGCTATCGCTTTGCGGATCCGCTGCGAGCCACCTCCCGCGGAACCGGTGAGCTGATCCGCGCGGCGCTCGACGGCGGCGCGACCCGGATCATCGTCGGCGTCGGCGGGAGCGCGTCCACCGACGGCGGCGCCGGGCTGCTGCAGGCGCTCGGCGCGCGGCTCCTCGACGAGGAAGGACGCGACATCGAGCCTGGTGGCTGGGGGCTCGGCGAGCTGGCGTCGATCCGGCTCGACGGCCTCGACCCGCGCCTGAGGAACGTGAGCGTCCAGGTTGCCGCGGACGTGCGCAATCCGCTGCTCGGACCCGGCGGAGCCGCGGCCGTCTTCGCGCCGCAGAAGGGCGCCCGCCCGGAGGACGTGACCATTCTCGAGGCCGCGCTCGAACGTCTCGTCGCGGTTGCCGATGGGGACGCGGCGGAGGTGGCGGCGACGCCCGGCTCGGGCGCCGCGGGAGGTGCGGCGTTCGCCCTGATGCTGATCGGGGCGTCGCGCGTCCGAGGTGCCGTCCTCATCTGTCACCTGGTCGGCCTCGACGCCGCGCTCGACGGAGCCGATCTCGTGCTGACCGGCGAGGGACGTCTCGACGCGCAGACGTCGTGGGGGAAGGCGCCTGCCGAGGTGGCGAGGCGCGCGTCACTCGCGGGGGTGCCGTGCGTCGCGATCGCCGGCTCGGTGCAGGACCTGCCGATCGATCTGGCCGGGCTCTTCGGGACGGTCGTCTCCCTGTCCGCCGTCGCGCGTGGCGCGGACACGTTCAGCGAGGCGGCAGCTCTGCTCCGCGCCGAGGCGGCGCAGGCGGTGGTCACCTCGGTGCGCTAGCCTGAGTCCGCAGACTTTTCGGTGCCTTGGGAGGGCCACGCCATGGGTGCACTGTCCGGCGCGAAGGTTGAGGCCACGGTGGCCGTCTCGGATATGAGCCGCGCGAAGGCGTACTTCACCGACACCCTGGGGTTGACCCAGGTGGCCGGCGAGGCCGACTTCTTCGCCGTCTTCGAGTGCGGTGGGACGCGGCTGAACGTCTACCCGTCGTCGTACGTCGGCAGCGCCAAGAGCACGGTCGCGACGTTTGTCGTGAGCGACCTCGACTCGGCGATGGCCGCGCTGCGCCAGAACGGCGTCGTGTTCGAGGAGTACGACATGACCGACGGACCGACGACGGTCGACGGCGTCGCCGAGGCGGGCGGAGTCCGCAGCGCCTGGTTCAAGGACCCCGACGGCAACACGTACGCCGTCGCCCAGGTGCTCTGACGCTGAACGCGCGAGTGGACCCCGTCAGTAGACGGGCGTGAGCCACTCCGCGTACTTGGGGTTGCGTCCCGTCACCGCGTCCAGGTAGATCTCCTGGAGGCGGTTGGTCATCGGGCCGGGCTCGCCGTCGCCGACCGTACGGCGGTCCACCTCGATGATCGGCGCGACCTGCGCGGCGGTGCCCACCATGAACACCTCGTCCGCGAGGTACAGCTCGCTGCGGTCGATGGATCGCTCCACGGTGTCGATCCCCATCTCCTCGCGCGCGAGGTGGATCACGCAGTCGCGGGTGATGCCCTCGAGGATGTTGTCCGACGACGCCGGCGTCGACAGCACGCCGCGGCGCACGACGAAGATGTTCTCGCCGCTGCCCTCGCTGACGTGGCCGTCGTGCGTGAGCATGATCGCCTCGTCGAAGCCGGACTCGAGCGCTTCACTCTTGGCCAGCGCGGCGTTGATGTACAGGCCGGTGCACTTCGTCCGGACCGGCGCCATCGTGTCGTCGATCCGGCGCCACGACGAGACCATGCAGCGGATGCCGCCGGTGCCGATGTAGTCGCCGAGCGGCAGCGTGACGATGCCCAGCGAGTCCGGCACGTCGTGGATCTTGACCCCGATCGCCTCCTGCGACTTGAAGAGGATGGGGCGCACGTAGGCGTCCTCGTGGTAGCCGTTGCGCCGCAGCAGCTCGTTGCTGACCGCGCACAGCTCGTCGACGTTGACCGTGGTGCGCATCTGCAGCGCGTGGGCGTTGTTGCGCAGGCGCTGAAAGTGATCGGCCATGCGCACGGTGTAGAGCTGCTCGCGATCCGCGTTCCAGTACGCGCGGATTCCCTCGAAGACGCCGGTGCCGTAGTGCAGCGCGTGCGTGAGCAGACCGATTTTGGCGTCGGCGTAGCGCGTCAGCTCGCCGTTGAAATAGACCCAGGAGTCCTCGAGGCGAAACGGCGCCCGTTGTGGAGCTTCAGTCGCCTGGGCCATGTCGAAGCCAAGCCTACCTCCCAAATGGGCTGGTATGCTCGGCGACGAGTCACAGCCTGGCCCGCGCTTTGCGCTGCTGCGCTCGAGGGTCGACGAGCCAGGCAGGAGATGCCATGACCAACCTGCTCGAGCCCCGGGCCTCACAGGAAGCGGGTACCCACCTTCCGCCGGCGCGCGCGATCCGCTGGAACCCGTCGCCCGCCGAGCTGCGCGAGATGACCGCGCGCATGCCCAACGCGCGGCACACCGAGTTCGACAACTACAACGTGCAGACGCGCGTGGTGTCGCGGAGCAAGGGCAGCACGTACATCGCGAGCGACCACCCCGAGCAGCACTCGGACCAGACGGTGATGCGCGCCGAGGCGGCACGCCTCGCCGCGCTGCAGGACAAGTACATCCTGGAGCGCGAGATGGTCGTCATCGACGGCTACATCGGCAACGACACACAGCAGCGCGTCCGCGCGCGGCTCTACATCGAGGCGGCCAACGCCAATATCGCGGCGATGCAGCGCTGGCTGTATTTCGACGCAGAGCAAACGGGTGTGGCGTTCGAGCCGCAGCTCACCGTGATCATCACCCCCAACCTCGTCGCCGAGGGCTACCCGGATGACCGCGTGATCGTCGTCGACCTCGACGCCGGCGTCACGCGGGTGCTCAACAGCGACTACTTCGGCGAGTCGAAGAAGGGCGGCCTGCGCATGTGGAACGCGCTCACCTACGACCGCGGCGGCCTCTCGCTGCACGCGGGGTGCAAGGTGGTGCCGACCGCCCGCGGCGAGCAGACGCTGCTGATCATCGGGCTCTCAGGGACTGGCAAGACCACGACGACGTTCACGCGGCAGAACGACAGCTCGCCGGTGCAGGACGACTTCGTCGCGCTCTATCCGGGCGGACGCGTCGTCGCCACGGAGAACGGCTGCTTCGCCAAGACGTTCGGGCTCGATGCGCGGTTCGAGCCGAGCATTCACGGCGCGGTGTGCACGCGTGACGCGTACCTGGAGAACGTGTCGCAGGACGACTCCGGGACCGTCGACTTCTTCGACACGTCGTACACGCAGAACGGCCGCGCCGTGTTCCGCATGGAGGCGCTCGGCCGGCACCGCGATGCCCGCGACATCCCGCCGGCGTCGCACCTGCTGATCCTCAACCGCAACGAGAACATCATCCCGATCGTGGCGCGGCTCTCGCGGGCGCAGGCCGCGCTGTATTTCATGCTCGGCGAGACGCAGGGGACGAGCGCCGGCGGCAGGGACGAGGAGGGCAGGTTCCTGCGCGTGCCGGGCACCAATCCGTTCTTCCCGCTGCTGCACGCGCAGCAGGGCAATCGCTTCCTGGAGTTGATGGATTCCTGCAACTTCCAGGTGTACCTGCTCAATACCGGGAGGGTCGGCGGGCCGGACAGTGATGAGCGCAGCAAGAAGGTGACGATCCCGTATTCGAGCGCCGTCGTGAAAGCGATCGCCGAGGGCACGGTCGAGTGGGAGCGCGATCCAGACTTCGGATACGAGGTCGCGTCAGCAGTGCCCGGCGTGGATGACATCGAGATTCTGCAGCCGCGC
>JAFALX010000118.1 GCA_019234035.1 Candidatus Dormiibacterota bacterium
GTGCTCGTGGACGATGTCGACGAGCGGACGAAGATGCTCGACAGTGCCGAGGAACGAGGGTTGCGCGAGCAGCACTCCCGCGTGCTTGGCGGTCACGGCGTTCGCGACCGCTTCCGCCGTGATGCGCCCGTCCGCCTCCGGGATGACGTCGATGTCGATGCGGCCCTCGGCATACGTGCGCAGCACCCTGAGCGTCTCCGGGTGCACCGTCGCCGCCACCGCGAAGCGGCCGCGGTCGCGGGCGTTGACGGCCATCACCATCGCCTCGGCTGCGGCGGTGGCGCCGTCGTACATCGAGGCGTTGGACACGTCCATGCCCGTGAGCGCGCAGATCATCGACTGGAACTCGAAGATGCTCTGCAGCGTCCCCTGCGACGCCTCGGCCTGATACGGCGTGTACGCGGTGTAGAACTCCGGCCGCGAGATCGCGGCACGAACGATCGCGGGGATGAATCGGCGGTACACGCCGGCGCCGAGGAAGCTGTCGTACGCCGTGAGAGAGCTGTTGCCGGCGGCGAGCCGCTCGAGAATCGCCACCAGGTCCTGCTCGCCGACCGCTTCGGGCAGCGCGATCTCCCGGTGGAGCAGCTCTGCCGGGATGTCGCGAAACAGATCGTCGGAGGAACTCGCGCCGACCGCCTGCAGCATCGCCGCCCGGTCAGCCTCCGAGTTGGGGAGGTAGGCCACGGCTCAAGTATGCCCAGGGTCGGCAGGCGCACTGTGGCGCGGGGATTGAGATTGCACGGCCGCGGTTACACTGGGACGCGATGGCCAAGCGCTCCAGCGCGGTCTCCATCGACGACATCGTCGCCGCCATCGAGACCGCACGCGACAAGGTGATGTCCGACGAGGTCAAGAGCCTGGTGAAGCTCGGCCTGCCCAAGGCCGTGGCCTACAAGATGGTCGCCGACCGATACCGGCAGCGTCCCGAGGGCGAGGAGGAGAGCGGCGACGGCGCCGGCACCCCCTGGCCCGACATGTCGTAGCCGCAAGCGTGTCGTAGGTCGAAAGCCTCTAGCTGCGTCGCCGCGCGTCCGCGCATGCTCGAGCGAGCACCAGAGAGGGCGAATTGCGGCACACACCGATAGGCAGCCGCCGGCCGGGCTCGGACGAACCCGAAGGCCGGTATCCCCCGGCGCCATGGCCGTTTCTGGACACGACGGCCGACGCCTCTGTGGTCGTGGACGGCGAGGGCCACGTCGTGTACGCGAACGACCGCATGCAGACGCTCAGCGGATACGCGCCCGAAGAGTTGGTCGGCCGGCCGATCGAGATGCTCATCCCGGTCGACGCCCGCCCGGTGCATCGAACGCGCCGCCGCCACTACATGACCGAGGCACTCGAGCGGCGCGACATGGGCACAGGCATCGCCACGCGCCTGCTTCGCCGCGACGGCAGCGAGCTGCCGGTCGACATTGCGCTGACGCCACTCTTCGCAGACGGTGAGCGGCTCGTGCTCGCTGCCGTGCGCGACATGTCGGACCGCCAGGCGCTCGTGTCGGCGCTCGAGGACTCCGAGCGCTGGCTGCGCAGCGAGGGCGAGGTGCTGGAGCAGGTGGCCCGCGATGCGCCATTGGAGCGGACGTTCCAGACGCTGACACAGGCGGTGGCGTCGCGGAGCCCGGGTGCCGCATGTGCGATCCACGTGCTCAACGAACAGGAGTCGACCCTGACGCTGCGCGGCTCGTCGGGGCTCGGCGCCGAGCTCGCATCGCTGATAGCCGGCATCTCGCCGGGCGACGTCCTGTGCGAGGGCGCCGACGTCGCCGATGTCACCGAGGAACCGGCGTGGCGGGACGTGAGAGCGCTCGCCACCCGCAACGGCATCCGCGCGTACGCAAGCGCCCGCGTGGTCAAGCCCGGCACCGCTGAGCTGATCGGCATCGTCGGCGTGTACCGGCCGCACCCGGGCCACCTCACCCCGGCCGAGGCCGCCACCCTCCAGGGCGCTGCGCGGCTCGTGGCCATCGCGGTCGACCACGACCGGGCTCGCTCCGCGTTGAGCTATGCGGCCACGCACGACCCGCTGACCGGGTTGCCCAATCGATTTCTGCTGCTGGATCGGCTGGCGCGGATCCTGCCGCACCGCCCGCGGGGCGCGACGGCGCACGTCGGGATCGTGTTCATCGACCTCGACCAGTTCAAGGTCGTCAACGACAGCCTTGGTCACTCGCTGGGTGACCGGTTGCTGGTCGCAGTCGGGCGCCGCCTCGCTGCGTCGGTGCGGCCGAGCGACACGCTCGCGCGCTTCGGAGGCGACGAGTTCGTCGTGCTCTGCGAGCGCGTTGCGGATGCACTCCACGTGATGCGCATCGCGCAGCGGCTGCT
>JAFALX010000240.1 GCA_019234035.1 Candidatus Dormiibacterota bacterium
GCGGCGATGCCCTGCGCGTTCGCGTTGGCAGAACGGATCGACGGCGTGCACCTCACACGGGAGTTCCTGGACGCGCGCGATGACTGGATCGCGGTCGGGCACTATCCGCAGTGAGACCCGGTATGGATGCGGCGTCCGGCGCGCCGAGTGCCGGACGCCGTCCCAGCAGTTGGTGAGCTCGCGTCAGGCCGTGACCTTGCTCCGGCGCCGGGCGCCGGAGGGCGTGTCGAGCGCCACAGCCGGATCCTTTGAGCGCAGTGCGTCGTGCGTCGGCCCGAGCTCCCTGCCCAGCGCCTCCAGCTCCTCGACTGCACCGCGGATCTCGCTCCAAGCGACCTGGGCACGAATCGCGATGTCGCCATCCCAGGGCCCCACGGGCTCCGGTCCATGCGGTGTGATCACCCAGAGCGGGCCGTCGGCGAGGCTGCCGATGAGGCGGTTGACCAGCGCCTCGTCGATGGGGATGTGCAGCCTGAATGGGACAACTGTGACCGGAACGCACTCCGATGAGATGCCATTGGCGACCACGCACAGGCGGTAGAAGCCGGTGGTCACGTCGGAAGGCACTTTGAACGATGTGGACTCGGTCGCCGTTCCGGTGGCCACGCCCATCGTGCTGTGGTCGAACGTCCGGCAGTAGCGGACCTGGCCCCCACCCTCGAGGCGTACCAGTGGGTAGTTCGTCGCGCAGCTGCAGTCGTCGCCGTAGCTCACCGCCTGCGACAGCCCGTTGAGCTGCCGCCCGAAGATCGTGTACGTGCGACCGGCGCGGATCGCGACCGGGGCGCTCGTGATGGTGGGCCGCCAATCCTCGTCGGGGGAGCCGTCGGGCGTGTACACCTCGATGTCGCCACTGCTGGCGCCAAAGAGGACCTGCCCGGTGGGGACGAGGATCATGCGCCCGACGAAGGGCGGGCCGCCGTTGTTGGGCGGGTTCGGGACCGTCGTCAGCGTGCTGCCGTCGCACTCGAAGAACTGCGTCGGGCTCGGGAACGCGCCACCCTGGCCGGCCGGCCCAGCGCAGCAGAGCACGCGGCCGTTCGGCAGAAGCGCTGCCGGCGCGTCCTTGGGCTCCATCAGATTGCCGTTGCTGTCCTTGGGAAAGTCCGGACCCTGCGCCCACGTCCCCGGGTCGTTGGCCTGCGCCGGCGGCGTGTAGACAGCGGTGTGCCCTGTCGCGCCGAGGGCGAGCACGCGACCGTCGGTGAGCAGGATCGCGGGTCCGATCTCGATCGAGGACGCCTGCACGAGGTCGATCGGCGTCGTTCCCGCAGTCACCCACGCATTGGCCGGCGCGACGTACTTCTCGGTGTTGGGGTGGCCGCTGCACTCCGGCGCGAGCACGGTCTGGTCGGGGAGCAGCGTCCACGACTCCTCGGAACTGCTGTCCGCCTTGTTCGGCCCCGCCGACCACGTGTCCGTGCCGGGATCGAAGATCGCCGTCGCGGTGGTGTTGATGTTCCCGAGGAGCAATTTGCCGTCGGGCAGGACCGTGCAGGGCGCGTCGCCGATGTTGGTCCAGCCTGCCGGAGTCGGCAGGTCGTTCCACGCGTTGAGCACCGGGTCGTAGATCTCCGCCGCGTTGAGGTCGCCGCCCGCGTCGCTGTACTCACCGCCGGCGACGAACACACGGCCGTCGGCGAGTACCGCCGAGGCGAAGTAGAGGCGGCTGTGCTTCATCGGTGCCAGCGGAGTGAGCGAGCCGTCGATGTAGTTGCCTGTCGCGTCGGGCGACAGGCGCCACCAGTTCTTGCCCCCCGCCTCCTGCACCATGACGGTGCCATCCGTCAGCAGCAACATCGTGCCAGCGGCGAACGATGGCTGCTTCTTGAGTGCTGTCCACGTTCCTGCCATGCCGCACCCTCCAGGAAACCGCGCCCTCAAATGGCCAAACGGCCCAGATGTGCATCATGGATCCGCCGGTGATTGTCCCGCGGTAAAGATTCGTCTTAAGACCTGCGCTCGCAATAGATACCACCGGCGTGCACCTCACGCGCGAGCTCCTGGCCTCGCGCGATCCGCGGATCGCGGCCGGGCACCCCCACCGTGACACCGAGGCTGCGTAGAGTCGCGCGATGGCGACCCTCAACGATGTGGCGCGCATCGCGCGCACGCTGCCGGAAGTCGCAGAACGCGAGCGGCGTGGCGCGCGGACCTGGACGGTCCGCGACAAGACGTTTGCGTGGGAGCGGCCGTTCAGCAAAGCGGACGTCAAGCGGTTCGGCGATGCGCCGATCCCGGACGGACCGATCCTCGCCGTCCGCGTCGCCAATCTCGTCGAGAAGGAGGCAACGCTCGCCGCGGGGTTGGCCGGGTTCTTCACGATCCCGCACTTCGACGGGTTTGCCGGCCTGCTGATTCAACTGCGTCGTGCGGCGACGAGCGAGCTTCGGGACGCGCTCATCGACGCCTGGGCGGCATGCGCGCCACCGGTGCTCGTCGCAACGTATGGGGGAGTGTCGCCGCGGCGGCGGCGGAGTGCGCCACCGTAGCCTTCCGCGGCGTGGTTTTGTCATCGAAGAGTGAATCTCGGCCGGCGTTCCCACATACTTCCAGGGGCGACCGAAACAGAGCGAGAGGGGTATGGCGGAAGCAGCAGCACCACCGGTGCCGACGATCACGCAGGTCGTTCCGGCGCGCGGCCCGGTCGCCGGTGGGACGCCAATCCGCATTCTCGGAAACGGGCTCACGACGCCGGACTTCGTCAAGGTCGGCGATGCCAAGGTGACGACGTTCCATTTCGTCTCGGACACCGAGGTGCAGATCGTCACCCCTCCTGGTGTCCCTGGAGACGCGGACATCGTTGTCACCGTCAACGGCCAGGACAGCGTCGGGGCGCCGGAGCGAAAACGCTTCCGGTACGTGGCGGCGCCGGTGATCACGTCCGCCAAGGAGACCCAGAGACGCTGGACCGGAGAAGGCTCGATCGTGATTGGCGGCAGCGACTTGTTGCCTGTGCTGTCGGCCTCGATCGGCGGCCGTGCGGCGTCGCTGATCGACGCGAGCGAGAGCCCCATCACGATCAAGCGGTCCCCAGGGCCGAGTGGCGACCTCCCGATCATCGTGGTGTCGGATGGAGGTCCGTCCGCGCCGTTCCCGATCTGGGTCGACGCCGGGTGGACGCGCGTCTTTGTCTTCGTCCTCGCGAACGTCTATTTCGCGATGTTGGTCGCACTGCTGCTGACCTACATGCTCATTCCGGGCTTCTACAACAACCTGCCATCACAGCTCGGACCGCTGCCAATCGTCATCCCGTGGACCGGAGCTCTCGGGGCGGTCACGCTGTCGTTGTCCGGGGTCATCTACCACACGGTGCACCGCGACTGGGACAGCAACTACCTGATGTGGCATGTCGCGCGGCCGTCGCTCGGCGCGGCATTCGCCTGCATCGCGTACTTCATCATCGCCGGCGGTGTGCTGGCATCCGGTGGCACGCCCAATGCGCAGACGACCCCCGTGACGCCCGCAAGCCCCTCGCCGACACTCGCGTCACCGTCAGCGGCCGCGACCGTCACGACGACTCAGACCACCGTGGCCACCGCCGGCCCCACAGCGACTCCGACCGCTGCCACCACGACGACCTCGGCCACCAGCACCACCCGCACCAGCGCCACGTCCACAGCCACGCGCGGGTCGCCCGCCACCAGCGCTGGGGGTGGGCTGCAGAACCTGTTCTACATAGTTGTGGCGTTCGTCATCGGCTACCGGGAGCAGACGTTCCGCCAGATGATCGCGAAGGTGGGCGACCTGATTCTGGGGCCCGCCGGCGGCAGCAGCTCAGGCGGTGGCACCACGCAACCGCCCAGCGGCGGCTCGGGCGATCCTGGTCAACCTGAGTCCACCGATCCCGGCGGCCCGATCTAGCA
>JAFALX010000290.1 GCA_019234035.1 Candidatus Dormiibacterota bacterium
CGGGGACCGCGCCGGCGTCGAGCAGTGGCAGCGCCTCGGGGACGCGCGCGATCTGTGTCGCGCGAGCGCGCGCCAGCTCGGCATACCCGCCGCCCTCGATCAGCGCCATCACGCGGTCTCCGCGCGACCAGTCGTGCACCTCCTCACCGACGGTCTCGATGACGCCGGCCACCTCGAGGCCGAGTGTGTCCGGCGCACCCGGCGGGGCAGGATAGAAGCCTCGCCGCTGCAGGAGATCCGCGCGGTTCACCCCGGCCGAGACGACGCGGATGAGCACCTCGTCCGCTGCCGCCACGGCGTCGGGAACCTCCGCGACGCGAAGCACGTCGGCTTCACCCGGATGGTCGACGACGACCGCGCGCACGAATCAAGTGTTGCGCGGCGGTACCGAACGCCGTTGTCGGGATGACCGGCGCCGGAGCGGCCTGCGGCTAGGTGGCCCCTGGCTTGGCCGCGCCGGCGGTGGTGTTGATCGGGCCTACCCCGTTGGTGTTGGCGTACTGCGCGAAGGGAATCTGCCAGTCGCCTTCGCCCGACGCGTAGGTCGCCTCGTTTCCCGTGTTGCTGATCACGACGACGTCACCGGGCATGCTCCAGTTGTAGAACGTGGTCGCGCGGTCGGTGCTGAGGTTGACGCAACCGTGCGAGACGTCGTCGACGCCCTGGTCGCCGATGTCCCACGGCGCCGCGTGAATGAAGAATCCGGTGGTGGAGATCGCGGTGTCCCAGAAGACGTCCTCGTTGTAGTAGTTGGCGCTGCCGGGAATGCACGCGGCGCCGCCGAACGTCACGCAGGACTGCATCTTCACGTCGTATGACTTGTAGAGGACGAGGAGCGTGCCCTGCAGCGTCTCGTATCCGGTCTTCCCCATGCTCACCGGCCACGTGTCGATGAGCTGATCGTTCTGGTACACGAGCATCTGGTGCGTGTGGTCGTCGATGGTCGTGAGGTGCTTGTCGCCGATCGTGAAGCTCTCGTTCCAGTTGCCCAGCCCCCACACGCCGTTCCCCGCATCGAAGCCGTTGAGGTCGGCGGAGACGGTGACCTTCGTTCCCGTCTGCCAGTAGTTCTGGGTGCGAAAGTGGACCTCGCCGTCGTCCAGCCAGTGCCACGCACCGATCACTCCGGGAGTCGACTGCACGGTGACGCGCTGGAGCAGCGCCGCCTTGCGGTCGTCGGAAATCGATGCGTTGAACTTCAGGTTGATCGTGTCGCCGACGCCGACGGTCTCGCCGTCGCCCGGCGTTACCGTGGTCACCAGCTTCTTGTCGGCGAGCAGCGTGTTGAAGGAGGTGGTCGTCGTCGTCGTCTTGCCGTTGCTGCCGACGGCCGTGATGTCCACCGTGTAGGTCGCATGCGAGTCGAGGCCCTGGTTGTACGTCCAGGAGTCCTGCGTCGGCGACATGTTGCCGCTGCCGGGGTCACCGCCCACGTCGTCGGTGAGCGTCACCGACTCGAGGTGCCCGTTCTTGACCGAGACCTGCACGGGCGAGTTCAGCGCGATGCCCTGGGCCTGGTTGGACGGCGACACTGTCACCTGCGCCGGGCCCTCCTGGGCCTGCTTGGCCGCGGCGCCGACGATATCGCCGGTGCCACCGGTCGCGCCGCACGCGGCAACGACGGAAGCCATGCAGATCGCGCCCGCCAGCGCCAGCGCGCGACCCGGCATGTCGGTCAGCGTTGTGACGAAACGTACCATCAACTCGTAAAGGTGTCCGCTAGGTGCCGCCCATGCGGCAACGTCAAGGTTGGAACGCCTGGGCCCTGTCCCGGGTTTCGTGGCGGACCTGTGACGCCCGCCAGCAGGTACCCATGTTAACGCCCCTTGTGACCCCGGCCACATTGGCGCTCGCCATGGGTGCGTCCGGCGAACCGGTGCTGCTCGATGTGCGCTGGGCGCTCGGCGGGCCCCCGGGGATCGAGGAATTCCGCCTCGCGCACATCCCGAACGCGCGCTTCGTCGATCTCGACCGTGATCTCGCCGCGCCTCCCGGTGCGGGGCGCCACCCCCTGCCCGACGCCGCGGCATTCGGCGCCGCGATGCGTGCCGCCGGGGTGAGCTCCGGGCGCGGCGTCGTGGTCTACGACGCCGGCAACAGCATGGCGGCCGCGCGCGCCTGGTGGCTGCTGCGCTACTTCGGCCACCCGGATGTGCGGGTGCTCGACGGAGGCTTCGCCGCCTGGATTGCCGAGGGCCGGCCCGTCACGTCCGACGTGGCCGAGGCGGCCGCGGGCGACTTCGAGCCGAGCCCCGGCCACATGCCGATGCTCGACGCCGCCGGGGCGGCCGAGCTGGCCAGGACCGGACTGCTGCTCGACGCGCGGGCCGCCGAGCGGTTCCGTGGCGACGTCGAGCCGGTCGATCCGGTGGCCGGCCACATCCCCGGCGCCAGGAGCGCACCGACGACGGAGAACATCGATACCTCGGGACGCTTCCTCGATCACGAGCGGCTCCGCGGGCGGTTCGCCGCCCTCGGCGTGGCGCCGCGCGTTGCGGTGGGGGCGTATTGCGGATCGGGGGTGACGGCCGCTCACGAGGTGCTCGCCCTGACCCTCGCCGGCGTCGAGAGCCCGTCGCTGTATGTCGGATCCTGGAGTGACTGGATCGCGGATCCGTCGCGTCCGATAGCCACTGGCGAAATCTGACCCATCAAAACGCATCGACCGGCGCAAGAAAGCGCCTCCAGGCAGCGTTACTGTCAGTCGAGCGCCAACGTGGCGCGAACAGGAAGGGCTACCCGGGGGCCGGCGTTCGGGGGAGCGCCGGCCCGTGTCGCCTTACGGCAGGGACTGCGACGTGCGCCGTCGCGACGACGCGGAACGCCACCCGAACGACGGGGGGTGTGGAGCAGCGTGGGGTCGAGGGAGGCCCCACCGGCTGCCGCGCGACGGCGGCGTGTGTCGCCCCGTCCGGCTCGAGCTCGGCTAAGAGCTCGGATGCAGACGTGCTAGTTGAGCCGCTCCACGATCATCGCCATCCCCTGGCCGCCGCCCACGCACATCGTCTCGAGGCCGACGGTCTTGTCCGCCTCACGGAGGCCGTTGAGGAGCGTGCAGAGGATGCGGGCGCCGGTCATGCCGAAGGGATGGCCCAGCGCGATGGCGCCGCCGTGCGGATTGAAGCGGTCGTCGAACGGATCGATGCCGATGGCGCGTGCCGATGGGATCACCTGGGCGGCGAACGCCTCGTTGATCTCGACGATGTCCATGTCATCGATGCTCATGCCGGCCCGCTGCAGCGCCTGTTTGGAGGCCTGGATCGGGCCGAGGCCCATGTACTCGGGGGCGAGCGCCGTCAGTCCGGTGGAGACGATGCGCGCGATCGGCGTGATGCCGAGCTCCCTGGCGCGCGTGTCCGACATGATCACCACAGCCGCCGCACCGTCGTTGAGCGGACAGGAGTTGCCGGCGGTGACGCTGCCGTCCTCCCGGAACACCGGCGGCAGCGTCGCCAGCTTCTCGAGGGAGGTCCCGCGGCGCGGGCCGTCGTCCTTGGTGAACGTGCCGTCGCCGTTGAGCGACACCGGCAGGATCTCGTGGTCGAAGAAGCCGCTGTCCTGCGCCGTGACCGCGCGCTCCTGGCTGCGCAGGGCGAACAGGTCCATCTCCTCCCGGGAGATCTCCTCTCGCCGGGCGACGTTCTCGGCGGTCTGGCCCATCGCGATGTAGATGTCGGGGTAGCCCTCGGTGTTGCCCGGCTGGAGACGGTCGTTCTGGGCGGTGGGGATGTCGCTCGTGCCGTTGAGGTAGCGCGAGACACACTCGACGCCGACGCTCAGGAAGACGTCGCCCTCGCCGGCGCGGATCGCATGCGCCGCGATGCGCGAGCTCTGCAGCGACGAGGCGCAGTACCGCGTGATCGTGGTGCCGGGCACGTCGAGGCGGGTGAGGATGCTGATGACGCGGCCGAGGTTGAAGCCCTGCTCGCCCCCCGGCAGGCCGCAGCCGCAGATGAGGTCCTCGATCTCGGCGCGGTCGAGCTCCGGCACCTTGGCGAGCACCTGCTCGACCACCTGTGCCCCGAGGTCGTCCGGCCGGACGTTGACCAGCGATCCCTTCATCGCCCGGCCGATCGCGGAGCGACCGTAGGCGACGACGACTGGCTCTGGCATGAGTGTCTCCTGGAGAAAGTTGACTTCCATGTCAATTTTGCACCGATGGGCCTCGCCTCGAAACCCGCCATGATGCAGATGCTAGAATCAGCACATGATTCGCCGCACAACACTTGCTGCGGAGTCCGCGGATCTCGCAGTCCTCGAAACCGAGGCTCGTCGTCGCGGGGTTTCGCTCGCGGCGATCCTTCGAGAGATCGTGGCCGAAGCCGCGAGCGAGCGTCGCGCAACCGCTCCCCGCCCGCATTGGGGCGTCTTCGCGGGCCCAGGCGACCTCGCTCAGCACTCGGTGGACGACGAGGACTCTCCGGCCGCATCGCGTCTGCGCTCATAGGGACCGCATTGGCACTGCTCCTCGACACGAGCGGTGTCATCGCGCTGCTCGACAGGCATGACGACGGCCACGCCGCGTGCATCGTGGTTGCAGCAGCCGAGGACGCGCTGATCGTTCCGCCGATGACGCTGGTCGAAATCGACTACTGGTGCCGAAAGCGGGGCGCGGCTGCCGCCTTCTCGCAGTTCAGCCGCGACATCGCGCAGGGCGCGTACGAGATGGCCACATGGACCACCGCTGACCTCGCCCGTGCGGTGGAGATCGCCGACCGATACGGCGACCTCGATCTCGGCATCGTCGACGCATCCATCGTCGCGCTCGCGGAGCGCCTCGCCATCACCAGGGTTCTGACACTCGACCGCCGCGACTTCTCAGTCGTTCGACCGCGGCACTGCCGCGCACTCACATTGCTCCCTTCTTAGCGGGCT
This sequence comes from Candidatus Dormiibacterota bacterium, assembly GCA_019234035.1. Lineage (GTDB taxonomy): Bacteria > Chloroflexota > Dormibacteria > Aeolococcales > Aeolococcaceae > JAFALX01. Next base: position 4,876 of record JAFALX010000290.1, read on the forward strand.
CAGCGAAGCGTATTCTCGGCCGCGGAATGGAGTACTTCGTCACCGGGGCCACCGGGTTCATCGGAAAGCAGCTGCTGCCGCTCCTCCTCGCCCGCGGCGGCGAGGTCGGGGTCCTGGTCCGGAAGGGCTCGGGCGCTCGCTTTGCCGCCCTCCGTGACCGCCTCGGCAGCGACGGCGCGCAGCTGCGGCCGGTCACCGGCGACATCTCCGAGCCCAGCCTGGGCGTCAGCGACGCCGACCGCGAGCTCGTCCACGGCGCCGCTGTCTTCCACCTCGCCGCGGTCTACGATCTGCGCGCGTCCGAGGAGGAGTCGGAGCGCGCCAACGTCGACGGCACGCGGCACGTGGTCGAGTTCGCCAACGCGATCTCCGCGCGCTGTCTGCATCACGTCAGCTCCATCACCGTCGCCGGCCACTACGACGGCACCTTCACCGAGGCGATGTTCGCCGAAGGCCAGGAGCTCGATCACCCGTACTACCGCACCAAGTACGAGTCCGAGCAGCTCGTGCGCGAGGGTGCGCGCGTGCCCTACCGCGTGTACCGGCCCGGCATCGTCATCGGCTCGTCGGAGGACGGCGAGGCCGACCGCACCGACGGTCCGTACTATGCGTTCAAGCTGATTCAGCAGATGCGCGATGCGTTCCCGCAGTGGACGCCGTTCATCGGCCCCGAGGGTGGCCCCCTCAACCTGGTGCCCGTCGACTTCGTGGCGCGGGCCATCGATCACATCGCCGCCGAGCCCGGTCGCGACGGCCAGACGTTCCACATCGTCGATCCCGATCCGCTCTCCCTCGGCGACGCCATCAACGTGTTCTGCCGCGCGGCGCACGCCCCGGAGTTCGCGCTGCGTTTCGACCGCCGCATGGCACGGATGCTTCCCAAGGGCATGCTGGCCGCGGTGGGACAGCTGCCGGCGGTGAAGCGCATCACCGACCGCGTGCTCGACCGGCTGGGCGTGCCGGACGCGGCATTGAACTACATCGACAACCGCGCGACGTTCGACTCCTCGCAGGCGCAGGAGGCGCTCGCGGGCAGCGGTATCGTCTGCCCTCGGTTGCACGAGTACGCGTGGAAGGTGTGGGACTACTGGGAGCGCCACCTCGACCCCGAGCTGCCCACGGCGCAGAACCTGCGCCGCGTCCTTTCTGACAAAGTCGTCCTCATCACGGGCGCCTCGAGCGGCATCGGCCGCGCGGTGGCAACGCACCTGGCGCAGTCCGGAGCAACGATCGTCGGTGTGGCTCGCACACCCGAGAAGCTCGAGGAGATGCGCGAAGAGGTCGCGGCGCTCGGCGGCCGCGCCTTCGTCTATCCGACGGACCTGTCGGATCCCGATGCGTGCCGTGGCGTCGTGGAACGCGTCATCGCCGAGCACGGACGCGTCGACGTGCTGATCAACAATGCCGGGCGTTCGATCCGTCGTTCCGTGCTGGCGTCGCTCGACCGCTTCCACGACTTCGAGCGCACGATGCAGCTCAACTACTTCGGTGCGGTGGCGATGATCCTGTCGGTGGTGCCGGGCATGCTCGAGCGCCGCCACGGCCACATCATCAACGTCACGTCGATCGGTGGCCAGACATACCCGCCACGCTTCGCCGCGTACGTGGCGAGCAAGAACGCGCTGGATGCGTTCTCACGCTGCTTCGCACCGGAGGTCTCAGGCGAGGGCATCGACATCACCACGGTGCACATGCCGCTCGTGCGCACGCCGATGATCGCGCCGACCGGCATCTATCGCAGCTTCCCGACGATCAGCCCCGACGAGGCGGCCGAGATGGTGGTCGGGGCGATCCTGCGGCGTCCGCACGAGGTGTCGACGCGGCTGGGCAAGTTCGGCGAGCTCGCCACAGCGATCTCCCCGGGGTTCGGCCAGCTGATCATGAGTGGGGCGTACCACATGCTTCCGGAGAGCGCCGGCAAGAAGGAGGGCGAAGGCTCCACGCCGCGCGCCGAACAGCCGGTCAGCCCCGAGGCGTACGCGATGGGCATGCTGATGCGGGGGATCCACCTGTAGCGCCGGCGGCGGGCCGACGCGACAACGAGTGTTGACGCCGTCGTCGGTGACTCTCCACCCAGCGATCACCGGGCCATCAGGCATCGCACGTGCACCGAAAAAGAAAAAGGGCTGGAGCGTCGTCGCTCCAGCCCTGAGATGCGACTGGGTCAGCAGGGGGTGCTGAGGATCTGACGGAAGTTGTCAGTGATCACGCGGGTGGCGCCACCGCCGCCGAACACGAGGAAGTGCTCGAACAGAAGCGTTCCGTACTGCGAGTTTTTGCCGAAGTCGTTGATGGTGCGCGGGGTGTCGTTGCCGAACTGGAAGACGCACGGTTTGCCCCGATCATTGCCCTGGCCGCTCGAGTTGCCCTGGTCATCGCCCTGGCCGTTCGAGTTGCCCTGCTCGTCCTGGCCGCGCGCCGCGATCGTACTGAAGAACGGATAGAAGTTGGCCGGCGAGCCGTTGTCCTGGACCGGGATCAGCGTGCAGCCAACGCCTGTGGTGCGGTGGCAGATGCCTGATGGTGCCTCGATGGCCGGGAGATCGGCTTCGAAGCCCATCTGCGGGTAGGGCACGTTGTAGTTGGCTCCGGTCAACGGGCTCGAGAACTTGAACGACGTCGGATGCAGCCGGTTGCCGTCGGGCCACACCGGCTGGTAGTCGACCCCGTCGAAGCCGCTGTTCGTGTCGGTACAGCCGCTCACGTGGATGACCAGCGCCTCCGAGCCGGGGAAGCACGTGCTCTCGTCACCGTCGGTGGGTGATGCGTTGCTGTACGCCGCGTCTTCTGTATCGCCGGCGGGACACGCCGCGCCGAACTGCGAGGCGGGCACCGCACTCGGACCCGTGCACGTCTGGAAGTGCCCGATCTCGTCGGCAAACGAGACGTTGTAGCTGTGCGCCGCCCACGGCACGCGCGTGCTCGGCGAGGACGTGCTGTACATTGGATGGAAGTCGTACGGGATCACGTTGCAGGTCGTGCCGGTCGGCGCGTACTGCATGTGCCCGAAGCCGTTGGCCGCGCTCGCGGTCATCGATCCGGACTCGCCGCTGGTCAGGTCGTCGATCGTCGTCCGCAGGCCGTTCGCGGTGTCATGGATCGACACGGAGAGGCTGTCACCCGAGTCCATGAACAGGTCCTTGCTCGGGTCCGGGGTGAACGTGGTGACCGTCGATTGCAGCGGATTCGCCGGCGCCTGGGAGACGCCGTTGTGAGTGAGGAACGCGAAGTTGACGGTCTCGAAACCGGCCTCGTTCTGGCAGGTCCGGTTCTGTACCGTGCCGTTGATCGGGTCCTCGAGCAGGCTGTCGATGTTCATCGCAGCACACCAGCGGGTCGGGTCGCAGCTGCTTGAGCCGATGGCGACCTGCCACGTGGGCCACGGGATCCAACCCGGCGGATACAGCTGCAGCTCGAGGAACGCGGTCCCGGGGTGCAGGGCGGGGGTCGATGGGATGTTGCTGTCACTGTCCGGCGTGCAGGTCGACAGCTGTTCCGGATACGACGTCGTGTCGCACAACGCCAGACCGAACCACATCGCTCCGTTCAGCTCGAAGTGGTACGACTTGGAGTACGGGTTCGAGGGAGACGGATCCTTCGGCAGCGTCACCTGGTACTGCATGCGGTTGCCCGAGCCTGGCTTGTTCGAGTAGAACAGCGCCGACGGTTCGTCGTGACCTGTGTACTCGTCGAAAACCGACTGGTCCTGCACGTCGAGACACGTGCGGCTGTACTCGCAGTCGATGTGCGCCGGCTGGCTCGGCGCAGCCGCCTTAGCGGGTGTGCCTCCGGTCATCGCAAGTGGCACGACGCTGAGCGCAGCAAGGCTCGCGAAAATGCCCAAATACCGACGCCGTCTCATAGGGACGCCTCCACGCTAAGGATCTGCCAGGATCCGGCTCACCGTCTGTAGCGCCAGCGAGCCTAGTCCTTTGATTCATGAATAGGTGAGCACGGCAACAAGATATCGTCGATGATCGGCGCATGCCTCGTCCTGCCACCGTCATCACCCTCACGCCACAGCAACGGTCCGCTCTCGAGAGCTGGACGCGCAGCCGGA
>JAFALX010000324.1 GCA_019234035.1 Candidatus Dormiibacterota bacterium
TTCCCGGGCGAGGCGCCCCTGGTGCCGTCCGCATACGGTGGCGGTTACGGCTCGCCGCCGCCGCCCCCTCCCGCATAGCGCACACCCCATAGCAACAGCGCCGGAGGGGCGGTCCGATCCCGCGCCTCCGCGCCACCGCACCGCGTCTCGCGGCACCCGCGCAGTACTGTCCTGACCAGTTGTGAGCAGCCTGACCGAACCGATGTGGGCGGAAAGCCCGCCATTGAAGGTGAACGTCGACTCCAGGGTGCTCGGCCTGGTGATCGGCATCATCTCGCTGGTGGCCTGCCTGGCCTGGCTGCTCGTGTCGATCACGGGGCTCTGGATCGTCGGGTCGGTCAACCCCTACTGCAGCTCCATCGTGCAGGAGGGCACAGGGTGCGGCAGCACGTCGGGAATCTTCGCGCTGGGGCTGATCGGGTTCCTGCTCGTCGTCGCCGGCTATCTGCTCGTGGCGGCGGGCGGCTTCCGCATGTTCGCCATGGTTCACGAGGCCAAGCGCCAGGCGATCTACGGATTGCTGCTGGGCGTCATCGGTGGCCTCATCGCCACCATCGGCTACGGCGGGTTCCTGAGCGTGCTTATCTTCGACGTGGTGCTCGCGCTCGTGGTGTACTACCTGATCGTCGTCAGCCGCTATCCCGACGAGGAGCCGCTGGTTCCGTACGACACTCGCGACGACACCTGGTAGCCGCGCGCCCGCCCGCGTGGGGCGCGAGAGTTGTGGACCGCCGACTCCCAGCTACGTCGGGAACGGCGTGAAGGACGGCAGGCCGTTTCTGAAGTCGTTCAGGTGATTCGCGAAATATGTGAAGACGAAGACGATGAAGACGGTGACCAGGACGAGCGCGACTGAGCCGGTGACGATACCGGTGATCGCCATGCCGCGGCTCGTGCCGCCCATCCGGTTGGCTCGCTGCAGCCCGATGATGCCGAGGATGATCGCCACGATCGCACCGGGGATCGACAGAAAATCCACGAACGGGACGAAGCCGCCGAGCAGGCTGATGATGCCGACGACCCCGGCCGCCACGGCGATGCCGTTGCTCTGCGGGATGTAGTACGGCTGGCCGCCGTACGGCGGATAGCCCGGAGGGTAGCCGGGCTGCTGCGGATAGTTGCCTGGCGGTGGCTGCGGCGGCCCCGGCGGCTGTGCCATCTGTCTCCTCTGCTTGCCCGTGGCTCGGGGCGCAATGATGCCAGGGCTCCCGCCGATTTGCCAGCACCGCTGCCGTCGCCTACGCGAAGTCGGCGACGACCGGAAAGTGATCCGAGGCACGCGACGCGTCAGGATCGGGCCAGCGGCGATCCCCGACGACCTCGCACATGACGAGCCGCCGTGCCAGGTCGGGCGTCGAGAAGATGTAATCGACGCGGGCCGCAGGCGTCCACGTCGCCACGGTGAGCCCGTGCGCGCGCGGGTGCACGCGGCGGAAGGAGTCGACATAGCCGTTGCGCAGCATCCGCTCCACGGTCCAGCGCTCGATGAACCGGCTCATGAAGTGGTCGATCGCCGGGTTGACGGGGATGTTCGCCGTCAACGGGCCGACGATCCGCGGCAGCTGCGGGATGCCCCCCTCGAGTCGCGGGTCGATGCCGGCGGAGCGCCATCGCGCGTCGAGCCGTTCCGCGTTCTCCGCCGTGCGCAACGCCGGCACCAGCGTGCCGTCGGCCTGGGTCACGAGCAGGCCGAGACGGCGGAGCTCGTTGTAGGTGCGGAAGAAGGTCGTCGCGAGGACCTCGTCACCCGGCGACACGGAGTTGAAGTCGCCCGCGACAATATGTGGCAGCGCCGGCAGTTCCGCGATACCCTCCAGAACTGCGGTCAGCTCGCGCATGCGCCGCGCCTCCCCCTTGTTCCGTTCGCCGAAGCGCGCTGCGAGATGCACGCAGTGCACAGCGATCACCGGCATGTCCGCCCACCCTGTCTCGATCTCACAATGAAGATGACTGCGCAGCATGGTGCCGGCGTGCTGACGGTTCTGCCAGCTGCGCACATGCCGCCGCGTGAGGATCGCGATGTGGCAGCTGGGTTGCGGCTCCGACGGGTCGCCGAACGTCGCCTGCATGCCGAGCCGGTCCGCGAGCGACCGCACGAAGTCGAGGCTGCACACCTCCTGCATGCACACGACGTCGGCATCGATACGAGTGACGACGTCGCTGATCAGCTGCTCGCGGCGCGCGCCTCCGAGCAGGATGTTGAACGTGGCCACACGCAGACCGGACCGCGGGTGCGTGTGTCTGGAGCGCATGTGAAGCTCGCCCCTACAATGCCTCGATGTTGAACGACGACGAGCACCGGCCCCTCGAGGAGCTGGTGTTTCTGAATCGTGGACCGGTGGTTCTGAGAACCGCAGCCGTGGTGATCACCGCCGCCGGAACCGGGATCGCGGGGTACAAGCTGTACCAGCTGCACGAGGAGCTCGCGCTGCGCATCGCCGGCGGCGCGCACCTCGATGCGTGGCGGACGTTCGTCGCCCAGGCGCCGACGCCGCTGACGGTCGTGCTGGGATGGGTTGCCGCGCTGTGCTTCGGGCTCGCGCTCCTCCGCCTGCAGCGCGGACCGCTCGAACCGGTGCTCGTGTTCCGCCGCAGCGAACGGCAGAGCGTTGCCCAGCTGCGCCGCGGCCTGCGCCGCGAGTACACGACGGTGCGTCTGCTGCTGGTGTTCGTCGTCCTGCTCGCGGCCGTCGACGTCGCGCGCACGATCTCGTTCTCCATCGCCGCGACGCACGCGGGTGCATCACCGGGAACGCTGTGGTCGCTGTACCTCGAAGCCGCCGGGCTCATCACCGCCACACTCGTGCTCGTCGCGTACGCGCGAGTCTTCGGAGACGCGATCGCGCGTCTCGGCGCCATCTAGCGCTCCGCGCTGGGTGCGCGCATCAGATGCGGCGATCGACGACGTAATCGCCCACGCGCACGAGCGCGCGGCGCTGCACGGAGTCCGCGAAACCGTCGAGGTGCGAGCGGGCGCGCGCCACGAACTCGTGCGCGTGCCGTTCGGCCTCGGCGATCGCCGGTGAGGCGCGCACCAGCTGCACCACCTCGTTGTAGTCCGAGTCGTCGAGACTGCGCTTGCCGAGGATCGTGCGCAGCTCATCGCCGACACCGTTCTCGCGCAACGCCAGCATCAGCGGCAGCGTGACCGTGCCCTGGCGCAGATCTGCGCCCACCGGCTTGCCCACCTCGGCGCTGCTGGCGATGTAGTCGAGCACGTCGTCCGCGATCTGGAACGCCATGCCGAGGTCGTAGCCGAAGTTGCGCAGCGCCTCGGTCGCGTCGTCGGGCAACCCGCCGACGACGCCGCCGCAGTAACAGCACGTGCTCAGCAGCGTCGCCGTCTTGCGTCCGATCT
>JAFALX010000044.1 GCA_019234035.1 Candidatus Dormiibacterota bacterium
GAAGTCCGCCTACTACCTCGAGCCGGAGCAGGTCGGGGCCAAGCCGTACGCGCTGCTGCACAGCGCGCTGGAGCAGACGGGCAAGGTGGCCATCGGCAAGGTGGCGCTGCGCGACCGCGAACACCTCTGCCGCCTCGCGCTGCACGAGAACGGCATCCTGCTCAACACCCTGCACTGGCCGGACGAGATCCGCCGCGTCGCCGACCTTGCGATCCCCGCCGACGGCGCGGGCGTCGAGAAGCGCGAGCTGGACGTGGCGGTGATGCTCATCGAGAACCTGAGCGCGCACTTCGACCCGGAGCGGTACCACGACGAGTACCGCCAGGCCCTGCTCAAGGTGGTCGAGGCCAAGCTCGCGAACGAGCCGATCGAGAGGCTCCCCGAGCGCGAGCCCGCGGGCGTCACAGACCTGATGGCCGCGCTGAAGGCCTCGGTCGAGGCGGCGCAGGCGACCAAGCGCGACTCCGCCGGCGACGAGCAGGGGGAGCGCGTCTCGCGTGCCGCGCGCACCGAGCGTTCGCACGACGACGAACCGGCCGCCGAGCCCGCTCGGCGGCGCAAGGCCTCCTGACAGCCCGGACAGTAGCGCGAGCTGCGGTGCCCGCCGCCCCCCGCCCCGCCCGCGGCCGTCGCCCCGAACAGCTGCCGGCGCTGCCGCTCGCCGTGCCACCGGCGGTGTCGATGCCGGCGACGATTCCGCCCGAGCGCGCCACCCCGTGTTCCGACCCGTTCGACGATGACGGCTGGCGCTTCAGCGTCGACTGGGAAGGCGCCCGTACGCTTCTCTCGGTCGACGAGGCCGGCACATTGCGGCTCACGGCAGAGAACGGGCTCGACGTCACCGCGCGCTACCCGGAGCTGCGCTTCGCGTCGGAGCACGTCCAGCTCCTTCCGGCCGCGCTCGACGGGGTGGTGGTGACCCTCGACCCGCAGGGGCGGCCCGACCTCGAAGGCCTCGGGCTCCGCGTCGCGCTCGAGGACCGTGGTGCCGCACAGCGGTCGGTCGTGTTCCTGGCCACCGATCTGCTGTTCGCCGGCGTGGAGCCCACCGTCGGCCGGCCGCTGTCGGATCGCCTCGCGCTGCTCGGCCAGCTGGTGGGACATCGCGGCATCGTCCAGGCGCCGGACACGGTCGAGGGCCGCGGCGCGGGCCTTGCCGAGGCCGCGGGACAGCGAGGGTTGAGCGCGGTCCTCGCCCGGCGCGCTGCCGCGCCGTACCGCTCCGGCGTCGCGTCACCGGACCGCCTCCAGATCGCGCTGCGACCGCGCGCCACCTGCGTCATCGTCGGCATCGAGGACGGCGCCGATCGTCCCTACCTCCTGCTCGGCGAGCAGGATGCAGGCCGTCTCGCCTACAGCGGGCGCGTGAAGGGCCCCCGTCACGCCGCCGTGGAGCAGTGGATGGCCGCCCGCGCCGCCACCCTCGCGACCCTTGACCCAAACCTCACCGGAGCGCCGCTGCGCCGGTTCTCCACCGCCGGCGACTGCGTCTGGCTTCGCCCCGGAATCTGCGCCACGGTGTCGCACGAGGGCCGCCTCAAGGACGGCACGCTGCGTGAGCCGGCGCTCATCGCGGTCCGCGACGACGTCGACCCGGGCTGGTGCGTCCGCCGCGACCCGGTGCCGCCGCCGGCCCGGACGGCGCGCTCGTTCTCGCCGACCGTGCTCCTGCCGTTACCGCTCGATGCGTTTGGCGACAGCGGGCCGGTGCCATGATCCAAGGACCGGAGTCAGGAGTTCCCCGCGCGGCGCGATCGGCCTGAACCGGCGGAGGATGCGCCCGTGGCCATCCTGATGTGCCGTCCCGACTTCTTCGGGATCGAGTACGAGATCAATCCGTGGATGCGCGTCGCCGTTTCGGTGGATCGCGATCTGGCGGCCACGCAGTGGAACAGCCTGGTGGCGACGTACACACGGCTCGGCGCGGACGTGACGCTCGCGGAGCCCCGGCCCGGGCTGCCGGACATGGTGTTCAGCGCGAACGCTGCGGTGATCTGGAACGGGGCGGCGGTGCTCAGCAACTTCCACCACGCGGAGCGCCGCGGCGAGGAGCCCTTCTGGCGTCAGGAGCTGGAGCAGCGCGGGCTCACCGTCACGGACCTGGACCGGTCGCTCTCCTTCGAAGGCGCTGGTGATGCGCTGTTCGTCGGCAGCAGGCTCTTCTGCGGGTACGGCTTCCGGACCGATCGCGACGCGCACGCGGCGGTGGGACGGGCTCTCGGCGTCGACGTCGTGTCGCTCGAGCTCGTGGACCCGCGCTTTTACCACCTCGACACCTGCTTCTGTCCGCTGAACGAACGCACGGTGCTGTTCGCCCCGGACGCCATGACGCCTGCCTCGGCGCGTCTGGTCCGGCAGCTCGTGCCGCACGTGATCCAGGTGCCCCTCGATGTCGCCGCGGGGTTCGCCTGCAATGCGATGCCGGTCGGCGGCTCGGTCGTCTCGTCGCTCGCCGCGACGCGGTTGGAGGAGCCGCTCGCCGACGCCGGGTTCGCGACGGTCGAGCTGCCGATGAGTGAGTTCATGAAGTCCGGCGGCGGGGTCCGCTGCCTCTCGCTGCCGCTCGACGCTGGGAGCGCCTGAAGACCGCTTAATCCACAGGCGCGCGCCAATTCAGCTTGTGGCATCTGTGGATGTCCTGTGGACAGCGGGCCGGGGGAGGTCAGCGCGGAGGGCGTCGCCCTCGGAGCGTGGCAAACCGCACGGCGGCGACGACGGCCCCGGCCAGCGCCACCACGACCCCCGCGAGGATCCAGTCCAGCCGCGCCCCGGTCAGGGCGGGCTGCGCCGAGAGCGGCGGAGTCTGCGGCGCGGCAGGCGGTTCGATGGGCGGCGCGACAGGCGGCTCGACAGCCACCGGCGGCGGCGTCGAGGTCCCGCCGGAGTGACTCGTCGGCGTGCTGACGCCCGCCGGAGTCGAGGCTGTCTGGGCGCCGCTGGACGGCGTGCCCGAGGCCGCCGTCGAGGTTGATGCGGTCAGCGAAGGCGAGCCGGCGACGGTCGCGCCGACGTCGGCACCGACGCCGAGATGCAGCCCGTGCGAGCTCGACGAGGCGTGGTCGGCGCGCTCTGAGGGCTGCCCGGTCCGCGGCTTCGACCGCTGGATCTGCACTGGGACAGACCGGATGCCGCTCGCGCTCGACGTGGTGGCGCCGGTCGCTCTCGACGTCGATGTGGGCTGGTGTGCAGCAGCCACCGCCGGCGACGCCGCCGGAGCCGCCGCGTCGGCGTTTGCGGACGGCGTGACTGCGGGTGCGGACGGCGCCGCCGCCGTGACTGCGTCGTCGTCATCGCCTTTCCGTGCGTGTTTCGCATCGTCTGGCGGCGCGTGTTTCGCATCGTCTGGCGCGTGTCTCGCATCGTCTGGCGCGTGTTTCGCATCGGGGGGCGCTGCCGCAACGCGGTGTGCCGCGAGTGGTCCTGCAATCACCACCACCGGGCTCGTGAGCGCGAGCAGCATCAGTGCGCTTGCGGCCATCACGGCCGGCCGAAACTTCCCGCCCATGCAATGCTCACCCTCGATTGCGTGAGGGATGACGGGGGTGGAGCTGACGCCGCACCCAAACACCTGTCCCTCAATGATGGTCGCTTGCACCTCGCGACGGGGGCCGTCGGAGCGCAATATCAGACGCATCGTTGATGGTTTGTCACAACGGCCGCCTGCCGTATGACGGCGGCATGAAGAGGGGCGCGCCGCTTTTGGCGGCGATGTTGACCGTGCTCGCCGGGTGCGGCCCGGGCACGGCTGCGACGCCGCTAGCGCACGGTGCAACGTCCGCACCGCCGTCCGCAGCGGGGTCGCCGACGCCCTTGGATCCGCTCACGGGCTGCACGTCCTCGGTGCGCTTTTCTGCGCTGCCCGTGCTCGCTCGTCTGCAGAACGCAGACGACGTCAGCGTCGCACCGGACGGCTCGATCTGGGTCAGCGACGCGACCAGCCAGCTCGAGCATCTGTCGTCTGCCGGAGCACTGCTGCAGCGCATCCTGGATGCGCGCGCGCCCGAGGGGATCGTCGTCCGACCCGACGGGAGCCTGTTGGTGGCGGAGCAACGACCCGACCGCGTCGTGCTGTTGCAGCCCGCTCAACCGGCAGTGCTGCGCACGGTGCTGCAGCTGAATCTCCCCGCCGGCGCGACGGGCGTCGACGGCATCGGCTATGACGCGACGATCGACTCCGTGCTCGTCCCCGACTCGCCGAACGGAACGGTGCTCGAGAAGCCGGTGACCGGAGGGACGACAACACAGCTCGCCTCGGGGTTGGGCCGTCCGGTCGGTGTGGCGATGGTGGAGGACGGGAGCTTCGTCGTCACCGCCGAAAACAGCACCGGCCTCGTGCACATCCCCGCACGCGGCGGCGCCGGGAGCCCCGTCCCCGGCCTCTCGGACGCGGACGACGTCGTGATGTCGGGTCCCCTCGCGTACGTCACGTCACTCGGTACCCATCAGCTGCTCGCCGTCGACCTCACGACGTTGCGCACGCGCGTGCTGGTCACAAACGTCGACAGCCCGCAGGGCCTCGCACAGCTTCCCGGCGGCAAGCTCGTCCTCACGGACTCGACGACGGGGACGATCGCGATCGCGTCGGGGTGCGACTGAGTCCTCCCTCCCGCTCAGAACGTCCAGTCGTCACTCCAGCTGTCCATGCCGTCCCGTTCGCTCAGGCTTCCATCGACATCTGTGCCGTGACGCGCTCCAGGTACTGCTGGGTGTCCTCGTAGAGCCCGTTGCGCGCGACGCTCGCGGTGCCCTGGTAATAGCCGGCGAGCGCTGCGGATTCGTCGCCGCCGTGCAGCTGCAGCAGGTGGCGCAGCAGCAGGCTGCCGGCGAGCACGTTGTCCTGTGCCACCCAGATGTCGAGACGCCGGCTCGCGATGTGCCGCGCGACCCACTCGCCGCTGTACGGCTCGAGCTGCATGACGCCGACGGCACCGGTGGGTGACACCACGTCCTGCCGCCAGCCGGATTCGGTCCATGCCACCGATCGGACAAGAGTGGCAGAAACGTCCACATCGTCGGCGACATAGGTCAGCAGCGCATTCATGCGCGCCAGACGGCCGGGGATCTGCAGCTCCGCGCCGGGCGCGAGTGCTGCGTTGACGCCGATGCCGTTGGTCCGCGCCAGCGCCGTCGGGTCCACGCCGAAGCGACGCGCGACCTCGTAGACGCCCTCGCCCTCGCGCACCGCATACGTCTCGATGTCGGTGGCGTCGCGCGTGTACGCGGGCTGGCTCAGGCTCTCGTCGGGAATGGTCAGCAGCTGGCCGGCATGCAGCGGCGTCCGCGCATCGAGGTTGGCCTCGACCAGCGCACGTACCGTCGTGCCATGGCGGATCGCGATGTCGCCGAGCGTGTCGCCCGGATGCACGACGTAGCTGGTGGCGGCGACGCTGGCCGGGAGTGTGACGGCGGCGGTTGCGCCGATGGCTGCGGCGATGCGGGTACGCGTCGGCATCGGGGATTCCTCGTGTGAGACGTGTGCTGAGACGGGGGGAACCGAGCTGCCCTGAGGCGCTCACTCGCGAGACTAGGGAACGGATGTGCTCCCGTCAATGCGAAATGGCGTTTGTCATCGTTTCGTGACATGTGAGGCGATTGCCTCTGTGACGCCGCCGGGGGCGGTGGTACCCTCACAAACAGTCGTGCGCGCTCCAGGGTTAGGCAATGCCCCTCGGTTGGCGCCGCTCGTGGCGGCGTCCTTCGGCGCTGTGCTCGGCGTGCTCACGTTCTTCGTCACGGCATGGCTATGGCGTCACGGCGCAACGGGAGCGGCAAGCGTCACCGCCGACGCTGCATTGCTGCTCGCCCTGGTCTGCATCGCCGCCTTCGCGGTGCTCGACGGACCCGCGCGTCTTCACAAGGCAGGCGTTCCCATCGGGCGTGTCCTGCCGCCGCAGTGGTGGCCGGAGGACAGCGAGACCGTGCCGCTGCTGGCGGCGTGCGTCGGAGCCCCGCTGGTCGTCGGCGCCGGGCTCGCAGCCCTGCTCTTCCGCTGATCCCCGGCTGATTCAGCGCGCCGTACGGATCAACGCGCCGGCTGCGCCGCCGCGATGCGCTCGAGTGCCCAGCCCGCAGCCTCGCGCACCGTCTGGTCCGGATCGCCGGTGCGCGCCCGCTCCAGGTGCGGCCGTGCCGCAGCATCGCCCAGGTTCCCGAGCGCGATGGCGCAGTTGCGCGCCAGGCCCGCCCGGCCCGTGCGCCACACCGCGGTCGTCCTGAACCGCGTTCGAAACTCGTCGTCCGTGAGGCCCAGGCACTCGATCAGGTCGGGGTAGGGCACCGGGCCGGAGGTCGTGGTCGCCGGCTGCTCGTCCAGTGCCGGCGGCGCCAGCCGGTGGTTGATCGGGCACGCCTCCTGACACAGGTCGCAGCCGAACACCCAGCTGCCCATCAGTGACCGCAGCTCATGCGGGATCGGGCCGCGGTGCTCGATCGTCAGGTACGCGATGCAGCGGCGGGCATCGATGACGCCGGGAGCGACGATCGCTCCGGTGGGGCAGGCCGGCAGGCATGCGCTGCAGCGGCCGCACCCGCGCTTGCTCGCCTGGTCCGGCTTCAGCGCCACGGACAGCACGATCTCGGCCAGCAGCGCGTAGGAGCCCGCCGCGCGGGTGATGAGCTGGCTGTGCTTGCCGCTGAACCCGAGGCCGGCCCGCTCGGCGACGGCCCGATCGAGGGCCCAGCCGTGGTCGATGAAGCGCTTGGCCCTGACGCCGGGCCGCTCACCGCGAAGCCACTCGACCAGCTGATCGCAACGCTCGCCGAGAAGCGAGTGGTAGTCGACGGTGGTGTCACCGGCGGCCAGGCAGGCGTACGCGGACATGCGGCCGCGCATGGCGCCGGTGGGGGCGGTGGTCCCCGGCCCGGCCGCGGGGCGGTATGGCCAGGCCAGCGCCAGGATCGAGCGCGCCCACGGATACCGCGATTTGAGGTCCGCAGCGGCGTCGACGCGCTCGCGCGAGTACCACGGCATCCCGTCCATCCAGCCCTCGTCGATGGCCCGCAGCGCCCGCCGGCGCGCCTGGCGGAACGGGCGCGTCGAGGTGACGCCGGCGGCGACGAAGCCGAGGCGGTGCGCCTCCACCACCAGGCCCGCCTTCAGAGTGTCCGCATCCACCACGCGAGCATCGCACGCACGACCGGCCGGTTCCCTCCACTCGCCGTACGATCGGGGGATGAGCAGGACGGTACGGCGCGTCGCCGTCGGCAGCGACATGCAGCACGAGACCGCGAGCGCGATTGCCGGCCACCTCGAGGCAGCCGGCTACGCCGTGGTGCGCTGCGGGGCGGTCGCCGGTCCCGACATGCCGTGGCCGCACGTCGCCGAGCACGTCGCCCGTCTGGTCGCCACGGGCGGTGCGGACACCGCGGTGCTCTGCTGCTGGACGGGCACCGGCGTCAGCATCGCGGCCAACAAGGTCCCCGGAGTTCGCGCCGCTCTCTGCATAAACCCGGAGGTTGCCCGTGGCGCGCGGCGCTGGAACGACGCCAATGTGCTGGCGATCGGGCTCTGCACCACCGATGCGGACGCCGGAAGGGCGATCGTGGACGCGTGGCTCGAGCCCATCGACGTCGACCCGGGCGAGGCGGACAACATCGCCGGTGTCTCGCAGCTCGAACAGCGATACGGCGCAGCGGCCAGGCCGCGGACGCCCGCCGCACCGGCGCGGTGAGCCCGGCGGACCTGCCGCGCCTCCTCTGCATCATGGGATCGGGGGAGACGGCCCCGACGATGACGTCGGTGCACGCGTCACTGCTGGACCGGCTCGGGCCGCCACCGGTTGCCGCCGTGCTGCTCGACACTCCGTTCGGCTTCCAGGAGAACGCCGACGACATCGCCGCGCGCGCGGTGCACTACTTCGCCCACAACGTCGGGTACCCGATCGAGGTCGCCACCTTTCGCGAGCGCGCGACGGCGAGCCCGCTCGCCGAGGAGACGATGCTCGCCAGAATCGCTGCCGCGAGTTACGTGTTTGCCGGGCCCGGGAGTCCGACGTACGCGCTGCGTCAGTGGCGCGGCAGCAGGGTGCCGGAGCTGCTCGCGAGCAAGCTGCGCGATGGTGGGTGCGTCACGTTTGCGAGCGCCGCGGCGGTCGGCCTCGGTGTCGCCGCAGTGCCGGTGTACGAGATCTACAAGGTCGGGGATAAGCCGCGCTGGGAGGATGGGCTCGACCTGATGTCGGCAGCCGGCCTTCGCGTCGCGGTGATCCCGCACTACGACAACGCGGAGGGCGGCACGCACGACACGCGGTACTGCTACCTGGGCGAGCGCCGGCTGCGCATGCTCGAGACGCAGCTGCCCGACGGCGTCGACGTGCTCGGCGTCGATGAGCACACGGCGGCGGTGTTCGACCTCGACGCGGGAACAGTCTCGGTCCTCGGGCGCGGCGGCGTCACATGGCGGCACCGGGGCGAATCGCGTCGGGTCGAGACCGGCACCAGTCTGCCGGTGGAAACCCTTGCGAGCACTCGGCAGCCGGTCACGGCTCGATCGGCATCCACGCCCGAGGCCGCCGCGCATCGAGACGGCGAGTCACGAGCGACGCCCTTCTTCGACGAGGTGCGCTCGCAGTCGGACGCGGCGGCGCACGCGCTCGAATGCCGCGACCCCGATGCCGCCGTCGCTGCGCTCCTCGAGATCGACACCCAGCTCTACGAGTGGGCGGCGGACACCACCGACTCCGACGAGCGCGACCGCGCTCGCGAGCTGCTGCGGCGTCACCTGGTCGGGCTCGGTGACCTGGCGCGTGCGGGCGCTGCGGATCCGCGTGAACGCCTGGCGCCGATCGTCGACCGCGTGCTCAGCCTGCGCCGGGAGCTGCGCGGCGGCGGGCACTACGAGGTCGCCGACAAGCTTCGGGACGCGCTGGTGGACGCCGGTGTGGAGATCCGCGATACGCCGGCGGGGACGGAGTGGGAGGTGGCGCCCGTTTAGGCGGCTTCGCCGTCCTGCACGGTCAGACGCCGCGCGTCCGCCGCAATCCGCGACAGCTCGGCGTTCCGCCCCTGCCACATCATCGCGATCATCTGGACGTCGCCGCGAATCGACCACAGCGGATGACCGAACGTCGCGGGCTTGTTGCCCTCGATGGTGAAGTGGCTGAACCACGCCATCCCGTACGAGATCACCGGCGCGAGCGCGAGCAACCGCGGCGTGCGCGTCGCGATGCCCGTCAGTCCCGTGGCCGCGCCAAGATGCGTGCCGACGAAGTGCACCCAGCGTGTGGCGGACCTGCTGTGCTGCCCGACGTAGTGCGGGAAGAACTCCTCGTACGACGCGAACTCGAGCAACGCAGGATTGTCGATGTTCGTCCTGTCCACTGCGGTTCGAGCTTACGCCGCTACGACCCGCTGATGGGAATCGAGCCGCTGATGCCCGGTCCCACCCCGTTGTTGCCCTTCGCCGGCGTCAGCGTCACCACGGCGGTGCCCGGGCCCGTGGGCTGCATGACGACCTTCATGCTGATCGTCTCCTGCCCGTTGAGTGCGCCGCCGCACGCCTCACCGTTCTTGATCGGTACGACGTCGAGACCCTGAAAGCTGACGGTGCTGGGCTGCAGCGGCCCGGTCACGTCGACGAGCAGGCACGTCGGGTTGATGACGGACTCCCCGGTGTTGTCGTAGCCGACGTCGATCTCCAGCGCCTTGCCGACGGTGCCGCTGCTCGGCAGCGTCCCGCCCAGCGCCGCGCTCGCCGTGCCCGTGTTGGCGAACAGCGGCGCGACGACCAGGAAGAACCCGCCCAGCACGAGGATCGCGATGCCGATCAGGATGAGCGGGCGCTTGTCGTCGCGCAGCCGTTCGATCACCCTTCCGTCCTTCGAGGCCTAGACGAGCGCGGGCGGATGGTAGTCGCCGAAGACGTCACGCAGCGTGCCGCAGATCTCGCCGAGCGTCGCCTCGGCGCGCACCGCATCGAGGATGTGCGGCATGAGATCGGCCTCGCCGCCGGCGGCGGTGCGCAATGCGGCGAGCGACGCCGCAGCCGCGACGCCGTCGCGGGACCGCCGATGCTCCTCCAGACGCGCGAGCTGCTCGCGCATCACGCGCTCGTCCGGCCGGAACAGCAGCGGCGCCCCCGGCTCCTCGGTCTCGGTGTACTTGTTCACGCCAACGATGACCTTTTCACCGTCGGCGATGCGCTGCTCCACCCGGTACGCCTCGTCCTGGATCAGCCGCTGCATGTAGCCGGACTCGATGCATGCAACGGCGCCGCCGCGCCCGTCGACCTCGGCGAGCAGCTCGCTCGCCTGGCGCAGCAGCTCGTCGGTGAGCGACTCGACGTAGTACGAGCCGCCCATGGGATCGACGGTGTTGGTGACGCCGATCTCCTCGGCGATGATCTGCTGCGTGCGCACGGCGATGCGCTGCGCCTTCTCGGTGGGGATCGACAGCGCCTCGTCGTAGCAGGAGAGCGCCAGCGACTGCACGCCGCCCAGCACGGCGGCAAGCGCCTCGACGGCGGCGCGCACGATGTTGTTCTCCGGCTGCTGTGCGGTGAGCGTGGAGCCGCCGGTCTGGGTGTGGGTGCGCAGCATCAGCGAGCGCGGATCCTTGGCGCCGAATCGCTCCGCCATCAGCCCGGACCACATGCGACGCAGCGCGCGGTACTTGGCGATCTCCTCGAAGAAGTCGATGTGGGTGTTGAAGATCCACGACAGCTTCGGGGCGAACTCGTCGACGCCGATGCCGCGGTCGATCGTCGCCTGCACGTACGCGACCGCATTGGCCACGGCGAACGCCATCTCCTGGGGCGCGGTGCTGCCGGACTCGCGGATGTGATAGCCGGAGAGCGAGATCGGGTTGAAGCGCGGCGCGTTGCGCGTGCACCAGGCGATCAGGTCCGCCGCCAGCCGCAACGACGGCTTCGGCGGATAGATGAACGTGCCGCGCGCGATGTACTCCTTGAGCACGTCGTTCTGTGCTGTGCCCTGCACGCCGGCCGGCGGCACACCCTGGCGCTCCGCGGCGACGACGTACATGGCGACGAGCACCGCTGCCGGTGCGTTGATCGTCATCGACGTGCTCACGTCCTGCAGCGGGATCTGCTCGAACAGCGTCTCCATGTCGTGGACCGAGTCGATGGCGACCCCGACCTGGCCAACCTCGCCCGCAGCGCGCGGGTCGTCGCTGTCGAGCCCCATCTGCGTGGGCAGGTCGAAGGCGACCGACAACCCCGGCTGCCCGTGCGCGAGCAGGTAGCGGAAGCGCTCGTTGGCGTCGCGGGCGGTGCCGTACCCCGCGTACTGGCGGATGCTCCAGATGCGGCCGCGGTACATCGTCGGCTGGATGCCGCGCGTGAACGGCGGCTCGCCGGGGAAGCCCTCGGCGGTCAGCGGGTCGTGCTCGGCGAGATCCTTGCTGGTGTAGAGGGCCTTGACCGGGAGTCCACTCTCGGTTTCGAACACCGGTTTGCGCTCGCCCTTCTGCTGCGCCGGGCGCAGCCGCCGCTCCTCCCATTCCAGCAGCGCATCGGCGAAGTCGGGCGCCGTGCGCTCCCGCTGGCGCTCCAAGACCATGGCCGCAGCATACTGCCCCTCCCTACCAGGGGTTCATGCACAGCGCTTGAATCTCCCTGTCACAGCTCTGATCGAACCGCTGAACCCGTCTCGATTCGGTGCAACACTCGCTGGCGTGTCGCGACCGGTGACGTCAGAGCTGATAGCTCGTGCAGGCGCATCCCTCGCCGACGGTGGATGGCGGTACACGCGGCGTCAGCTGTACTACGCCACGTGCGCCGCCGCGGAGACTCCGCCGCGATCTCCGGCTCGGAGTCAGCTCGCGCTCGGCGTCCTGCTCGGCCTGATCGCGTTGATCCTTCTCCCGGTACGCCCTGCGGCGCTGGCGGTCGGCGGCCTCGCAGCACTTGCATTCGCTCTGGGAATCGTGTCGCTGTTAACGCGCCGTCCGCCGGCGGGACGCGCGCTCGCTGTGTCGTTCCCGGAGTTCGAATCCATCCTTGCGACAGACGCCCTGCCGCCGGGGCTCGCCGAAGCGGTGGACGCCGGTGCAGGTCAGGACGCGGCAGACGGCCCCGTCCTCGTCTGCGACACTGAGGAGAACGCCGTTGCCGTGGCGGCAAATCGCGCTCATGCGCACATCCCACATCTCAGCGTGACCACGCGTACCGATGGCCATGACACCGGCGTCACCGTGATCGCGCTGCACGACGCGTCGCCGCGTGGCTGCGCGCTGCCGCTCGAGCTGGTGGCTTCGGGCTGCCACGTGGTCGATGCAGGGCTGCGTCCCGCATGGATCGACGGCGGTCGGGTGCAGGTGCTCGAGGGGGCGGTCGCGCGGATGCCGCGCGACCTGAGCATGTCATTGCGCGAGGACGAGCTCGACTGGCTGCGCAGCGGCCGCCGTGTCGAGCTCGCCGTGTTGCCCCCGGAGCGGTTGCTGTCACTCGTCCGCGAGGCGGTCGAGCGCGCCACCTCGCCAGTCGCAGTGGATGAGGCAGGGCCGTCCGTCCCCGAGCCGGCCCCGCTCGGTGGTCAGCTCTTCGGCTTGGCGTAGTCCTTCAGGCTCTCGAACTCCACACGTGAAGCCGCTCGTCCAGCGCGAGCGCGATGAGCAAGTACGCAGCGCTGAGCGATTACGCTCTGGCCCCGGTGATGCCGGCTGCATCGGCTCCGGACTAGGAGGTTTGGCTGTGCGTGTGGTGGCAATCGGTGGCAGCGACGCAGGTATCAGTGCGGCGCTGCGTGCTGGCGAACTCGATCCAAGCGCCGAGGTCATCGTGGTCGTCGCCGACGCGTACCCGAACTTCTCCATCTGCGGCAGTCCGTACTACGTGTCTGGCGATGTCGCCGATTGGCGAAACCTGGCCCATCGAACCGTCGCCGACCTCGAGGCGACCGGCATGCGGTTGCGGCTCGACACCACGGCCGAGCGCATCGATGCCGACGCGCATGAAGCGCACGTGACGGACGCTGCGGGACAGCGCGAGGTCATCGGCTACGACACCCTCGTCATCGGCACCGGTGCGCTCCCTGTACGGCCAGACATCGTTGGACTTGATCACCTTGGCGGCGCTGATGCCGTCCACGTGCTGCATTCGATGGCCGACACGTTCGCGGTGATGCGAAGCTTGCAGACATCGACAGCCCGCACGGCGGCGATCATCGGCGCCGGGTACTTGGGGCTGGAGATGGCGGAAGCGCTCACTGCGCGAGGAATAGCTGTCACGCAGATCGAGCAGCTGCCCGAGGTGTTGCCCGCTGTCGACTCTGAACTCGGCTCTCTGGTCGCGTCGGAGCTGCGCAGCCGCGGTGTCGAGGTCCTCGCTGGGACTGTCGTCAAGCGCATCGCCGGTGACGATTCCGACCTGCGACGGCGAATACGGATCGACGGCGCCACCGCCGACGGAGCGCCGTTCGAACGCACTGTCGATGTCGTACTCGTGTTCGCCGGCGTGCGACCTGACGTCAGCCTTGCCGCCGACGCGGGCGCACGACTTGGCACCAGAGGAGCGATCGACGTCGACCGCCAGATGCGGACGAACCTGACCGATGTGTACGCCGCCGGCGACTGCGTCGTCACCCACCACCGCCTCCTCGGGAGTGCGTACATCCCGCTCGGAACCACGGCGCACAAACAGGGTCGGGTTGCAGGGGAGAACGCGCTCGGCGGTCGTCGAGAGTTCGCCGGCAGCCTCGGCACGCAGGTCGTCAAGGTCTTCGACTTGGTGGCATCACGCACGGGGTTGCGCGATCACGAGGCCGCCGCCGCGGGCTTCGAGCCCTTGACCGTTGCCGCGGAGGCGGACGACCACAAGGCCTACTACCCCGGCGCCCACCGCATCGCCATGCGCTGGACCGGCGATCGACGAACCGGACGCCTTCTCGGGGTGCAGCTCGTCGGCCACAAAGACGCCGAGGTGGCCAAGCGCATCGATGTTGCTGCGACGGCCATCTACAGCGGGATGAGCGTCCACGCGGTCAACGAGCTCGACCTCTCGTACACGCCACCGCTCGGGAGTCCGTGGGACGCGATGCAGCACGGCGCCCAGGCATGGGCGCGAGCCGCGGCGGAAACGGGCGGGCGCGTTCCATCATCAGTTGATCCCGACATCTAAGCCGAGGCTAAGGGACGTACTCAGCCGTCGCGCTGTTCTGCGTCGCGCGCGCCGACCAGCACCGCCATGTTCCCCTCGGGGTGCTTGTTCTCGTACATCAGCTGATGCGCGACGCCAACGTCCTCGAACGCGAACGTGCGTGAGAGACACGGATCGACCTCGCCCCGCGCCACCATCTCGTTGAACGCGGCGCATTGCTCGTCATTGGCGAAGTGCGAACCCTGCAGGCGCTTCTGCCGCATCCACAGATAGCGCAGGTCGACCGCGGCAAGGTATCCGGTCGTACCGGCGCAGATCACCACCATGCCGCCGTTGTCGCAGACGAAGATCGACGTGGGGATGGTGCTCTCGCCGGGATGCTCGAACACAATGCGCGGGTTGCGGCGCTCGCCGAGCACGTCCCAGAATGCTTTGCCGAAGGCACGCGCACCCTTTGCCCACTCGTTGTAGGCGTTGTCGTCGCGCCAGTCCGGCAGCGCACCCCAGTGCGTGAAGTCGCGCCGATCGAGGTAGCCGTGCGCGCCGAGACGCATCGCGAACTCGCCGCGCTCCGGCCCCGAAGTCACCGCGATGGGAATGCCCCCGAGCGCGCGCACGATCTGCACGGCCTGAGAACCGAGACCGCCCGAACCGCCCCACACGAGCACCACATCGTTCGGACGCACGACGTGTGGCGGCCAGCCGTTGAGCATGCGATACGCGGTGGCGCCGACGCGCATGTACGCCGCCGCGGCCGCCCAGCTGAGGTTCTCCGGTTTCGGCAGCAGCTGATGCGCCTGCACCCGCGTGAACTGCGCAAAGCTGCCCCAGTTGGTCTCGTATCCCCAGATGCGCGCGGTCTGCGACACGATGGGATCGCCGCCGTCGCGGATCCACGGGTCGTTCACATCCCAGACGCCGCAGTGTGCAACGACGTGGTCGCCCACCTTCACGTTCTCGACGCCGTCGCCGACGGCCCACACGATGCCTGAGGCATCGCTGCCGCCAATGTGAAACGCCTCTGATTCACCGGCCTTCTGCCGCGCGGCGATGACATCAACGGGACGGCCCAGCGCGGCCCACACGTTGTTGTAGTTCACGCCTGCCGCCATGACGTAGACGAGCGCCTCGCCGGCGCGCGGCTCCGGTGTGTCGATCAACTCCTCAACGAACGCGCTGCGCGGCTCGCCGTACCTTTCGGGCCGGATCACCATGGCGCGCATTCGTTTTGGAATTTGGCCGAGCGCCGGCATCACGCCGATATCGACCGCGTCGAGAACATCCACCGCATCAACACGATACACAGCGACGCCTGCGGCTCGCTGTTAGCAAGCGCGGTGCCGGTTGGACCTTGTCTAGAACGGGCTGGGACACGCGTCGCCTAGCGACTGCGAAGCCCCGAGATCGAGAGCGAAAATGGCGCAGCCGCTCGAGCTCGAGGGGCGTAGCCCGGAGCGCAGCGGCGCGTGTCCCATCCCGTTGTTATTCGATTCAGCCGGATCCGTGGTTGCGCTCGTACCAGACGAAGTCCGATGCGAGCGCGTTGATGTCGGCGCTGCCGAGACCGGTGGCGAGGTCGTATCCCGACACTGCCGGGTAGTACAGGTTGGTGCCCTGGGTCACGTCGTGATAGGGGAACTGCGGCAGCCCCGACGGACTCTGCCCGAACGTGTACAGCGCGGGATTTGCGAAGCCGATCAACGGCAGCCCCTGCTTCTTCAGGTCCTGGTCGATCAGCGCCGCGCACGCGGCCCAGAACGGCGTCGCCGCGGACGTTCCCCCGACGACCGCCTCGCTACCCTGCGCGAAGACGTCCCAGCCCGACTGCGCATCCGCGTTCGCACTGATGTCTGGAGTCTCGCGCTGCCCGTTGGAGAACCTGTTCTGCACACCGGGACCCTGCTGGTAGCTCGGCTGGGACCAGTACTCGGAGACGCCGCCGCTGCCGCCCCACTGCTCGATCGGCTCGCCCCAGGCGGCCTCGCTTCCATAGCCGCCGGACGACGACAGCCTCACGAGCGTGCCGCCGACCGCGGTGACATACGGCAGGCTCGCATCGAGGTCGGCCTGCACGTCGTTAAAGTCGCCCTGATCAGCGCAGTCGTAGGCGCCGCGGTCTCCGGTGGCGACGAAGATGCTCCATCCCGCAGCGGCGGCCGGCTTCTGCATGTCGCCGAGCAGCGTCGCGTCGCTCTTGTTCTGGCCGCCCGGCGCCTCGCATTCACCGAGGCTGCTGCTCTCGATCGCGCCATGCGGGAAGTCGCGATACATCTGCTGCTCGGCCTGCGGCACGGTGTCGGCCGAGGCGTAGTACACCACCTCCTTCGCTCCGGGCGCGATTGCGTGCACGATCTCGAGGTCGAGGTCGGCCTCGCCCTGCTCCTTGCCGGGACGGCCCGCGGAGCTGCTGCCGAGCTGCACATTGAACGCCGGCAGATTGAACTTGCTCGCGAAGTCGTCGAGCATGCTCTCGTCGAACTGGTCGATCTCCGGGAAGACGACGGTCATCCCGGTGCCGTCGATGCCGTTGTTGCGCAGCGGCGTGACGTTATAGAAGTCGGCCATCTGCTTGGCGGTCACCGATGTCGGCGAACGGCCGCCACCGGCAGCCGCCCCCGCCGTCGGATAGTCGTCGAGCCCGGACACCGCGTTCACGATCGATTGCAACGCCGCCGGAATCGCCGGCATCGACGCGGGTGCGTAGAAGTGCACACCGTCTTGGCCGACGCGATTGTCGATGCGCACGCCGAACAGCGCGTCGACGGCGCCCGCCGGCCCCTGTGCACTCATGGTCGTGTCGCCCGCGGTCCAGTGCGACGCGATGCCTGCTGCCGCGAGTGTTGCGCGCACCGCGGCGACGGCGGCTGCATCCGGACCGAACTGCGATGCAAGCTGCTGCGCGGAGATGTGCTGACCCGAGCTGAGCAGCGTATCCAGGCCCGCCGGGTCACGGCCGGTGAGTCCGAGCGTCAGATGCACGGGTGTGCCGGCCGCCAGCGGACCCAGGTCACGGCCGTTGCGGATCGCGAGTGACAGCAACGGGTGCGCGGGCAGCGACACGACGGTGGGTGTGCCGCTTCGCGCATGTGTCGCGACCTGCGCGGACGCCGAACCGCATGCGGCGAGCAGCAGCGCCGCCACCGCCGCGACGAGCGGCGCGGCCCGCTTCACTGTCCCTTCCACGTGGCGAACGTCACCGGAAAGTCGAGCTCCTGACCGATCGACAGCCCGTACGGGCCGTCCGCGTTGTCGTTGGACGCCGAGCTGAACGCGGTCACGGTGATCGTGACGCCGTTCTGCGTCGCGGAGAAGATCACCACGCCGATCGGTGTTGCGCTGATGCCGCTGGAATCGACGTACTGCCCGGAGTACGCGGTGCCCTGGCCGTCGACGAGCCCGACCTCGGCGCCGCGCACGGGACCGATCTGCTGCACGCCCTGAAACTGCGACGACGGCAGTGCGTTCAGGGCCGTTTGGTTCGCGCCGTTGACGTTGTTCCCCGAGGTGGCGCTGAACTGGATCGACCCGTTGCCATCGCTGGAGTTGAGGGTGACGCCGTCGGCGTTCTGGCCGCCGATCGAGAAGACGGAGGGGTCGTACGGGACGCTGTAGCCCCATTTCTGATTCGTGTAGACCTGCGCCGTCCCCACCTGCAGGCCGCCCGCCGGGCCGCAGCCGCGCGAGCACGGCGTGGGGACGACGCGCACGAGCACCGCGATGAGCGTGATGACGAACACGATCACTGCGAGCGCCCCGCCCCCGACACCCAGCATGCGACCACGGCCGACCTTCTGCCCGCCGCCGAACGACGGTGCCGCGGGATAGCCGCCCCAGGGCCCGTACTGGCTAGCCATGTGACGGCGCCATGCCCGTGCCGCCTTCGGCGGCCCGACGCTGTTTGGGTGCAGCCTGACGATCGACGCCGCACGCCGGACAGAAGTTCATCGTCGGCACCAAGTAGTGGCACTCAGGACATGGCGACGTCGGGCCGACGCCGATGTCAGTTGCGTCATCGAGGAGCGCATGGTGCAGCAGGATGCGCAGCCAGACGAGCAGCAGCACGGCGGCGAGTGCCCACAGCGCCACAAGTCCGACGAGGCTGCCGATGTAATAGCTGATGACGCCAAGTGCGATCTGCGTCAGGAACGCGACCCAGATAGCTGCGTTGCGCCCTCGCCACGATCCCGCACGGCGTCGCGCAGCGCGTCCCCGCCGATCCTGCCAGAGCATCGCCGTGATGGTGCCGCTGGTGCATGCGTTGACAATCGCAACGAGAATGCCGGCGCGAAGGACGCGCAGCACCACGTCGGCGGACACGGCGCCCTCGCCCACGAGCGGCGCAGTGAACGTGTGCCAGTACCCGGCGAGCACGGTCGCCAGCGTGAAGCCGAGCGCGGAGGTGATGCCGAACGCTAAGCCGTCGAGCGTCTCGGTGAAGCGACCACGCGCGTACAGCAGCAGCGGGCCCGCGATCATCAGGAGCTGCGCGATGACCGGCTGCACCACGCCGGTGATGAATGGACCGCGCACGTTTCCGCTCAACGCGACCGCCGCGAAGTGCTGCGTGACGAGCGTGTAGCCGGTGCCCAGCGCCGCGCCCGTCACAAACGTCGCCACCAGCACCGCGACGGGCTCCTCCTCGTACACCTCGGCCTCGTACAGGTAGAGCAGGTAAAGCAAGGGGAGCAGCACCGCCGACGCGATGAGCGCAGACGTGTAGAGGCGAAGCGCCGCGAGCAGGATGACGATGAGCACGCCGACGCCGAGCGCCTCGCGGAACACGTTGGCGTGCCGCTGCGGCAGGTGCGGGAAAAGCGTGCTGATGATCGCCGGGCGCGCCACGTGCTCCCCGGGCGACACCGCATACGAGTGCAGCCGGCCGCCACCCGCCGGTGCGGTGAGGCTCGCGCCGCAGTTGCCACAGAACGCACCAACCGGCACGTCGCGACCGCAATGCGGACACTCGCCGAGCTGCCTGTTCGTGTCGTCGGGCGGTTGCTGTGTCACGCTTCCTCACCTGCGAGCGTAACAACTTGCCTCCCGCTGCGATAACGCCAGACGGCGGGGAAGCGCACGGCCGCCGCGGCAAGGCCGAGGAGCGACAGCACGCCGCCCGACACGGCCGAGATCAGGGGCGTCGTGAGCGACGCGACAGCGCCTGCCTCGAGGTCGCCGAGATACGGCCCGCTGACCACCACCATGAAGTAGAGCGCGGTCACCCGCCCGCGCAGGTCGTCCGGCGTGAGCGTCTGCATGATCGTGTTGCGGCACACCGCGCTGAAGCTGTCGGCGCCGCCGGCGATGGCGAGCAGCACCAGCCCGATGACCAGTGATCGCGCAAAGCCGAACGCAATGATCGACACCCCCCAGATGGCGATGGTCACGACGATCACGCGCCCGAGCCGCTTGGCGTGCGACACCCAGCCCGTCACCAGAATGGCGAGCACGGCCCCGAAGCCCGGCGCCGCGTAGAGCAGCCCGAGGCCCGCCGGCCCGACATGGAACGTCATCGCGGCCAGCACCGGGAACAGCGCCCGCGGCAGCCCGAAGATCATCGCGGTCAGGTCCATGGCGAACCCGCCGAGGATCGCCTGCTCCTTGCGTGCGAACGTCAGCCCGCGGCGGATCGCGGCGATGGGCGCCTCGTGATGCTCGCCCGCCGGAGGCTGCGGGGGCAGGCGAAACACCGCCGTGAACCCGGCGGCGAACGTCGCCACGTCGATGAGGTATGCGCTGCCGAGGCCGAGCTTGGCGATGACGAGGCCGCCCAGCGCCGGCCCGGCCACCAGGCTGGTCTGGAACACGAGGATGTTCAGCGCCAGCGCCGCGGTCAGGCGCTCTCCCGAGACGAGCCGCGGCATCACCGCG
This sequence comes from Candidatus Dormiibacterota bacterium, assembly GCA_019234035.1. GTDB lineage: Bacteria > Chloroflexota > Dormibacteria > Aeolococcales > Aeolococcaceae > JAFALX01. The sequence continues at coordinate 19,922 of JAFALX010000044.1, forward strand.
GTCCGGGTGGGCGAGTCCACCGCGGCAAACGCCGCGGCGACGCCGACGATGAGGTAGATCGCCGCCAGCGAGATGTGCCCGCTGAGCGCCCCGACCAGCAGCGCCCCGGAACAGACCGCGAGGCACAGCTGCGTGACCATCAGGATGCGGCGGCGGTCGAGGCGGTCTGTGATCGCGCCGGCGAGCAACGAGAACGCGATCAGCGGCAGTGCCTGCACCAGGCCGAGCAGGCCCACGGCAAACGGTGAACGGGTCAGCGAGTAGACCTGAAAGGGAACGGCGACCACGGTGATCTGCCGTCCGATCAGCGAGACGAGCTGCCCCGCGAACAGCCGGCGAAACGGCGGCGATTCGAGAAGTGGACGGACGTCGACGGCGAGCCGGCGCAGCCGGGCGGCCATCAGCTGCGGCCCGAGCCCCTGTCTGGCATCGGCTTGACGGTATCCTGCCCGCTCATGCATGCAGCGGACGCGACACTGCGTGAAGCGGAGCGCATGCTCATCGACGAGCAACGGCCGATCGACCGGGCCCTCGCCGCGCGTGTCGCCGCGGTGCCGCGCGAGTCACTGCCCGAGCTGTTCGCGCTCGCGCACCGTGTCCGCGTCGCGCACATGGGCGAGGCGGTCGAGGTCGAGTCGATCATCAGCGCGAAAACGGGTGGCTGTCCCGAGGACTGCGTGTTCTGCTCGCAGTCGGCGCGGCACCACACCGATGTGGCGCGCGAGCCGATGCTCGCGGTCGACCATCTCGTCGAGCTGGCGCGCCAGACACGCGAGCTCGGTGGCACCGAGTTCTGCATCGTCGTCGCCGTGCGCGGGCCGGACGAGCGCATGATGCGCGCCGTCGTCGAGGCGACGCACGCGATCCGCGAGAGCGTTGACATCGAGGTCGCCGCCTCGCTCGGATTGCTGAAGGACGGTCAGGCCGAGCGGCTCGCGGAGGCCGGCGTGCACCGCTACAACCACAACCTCGAGGCGGGCGCCCGGTTCTTTCCGCAGATCTGCACCACGCACACGTTCGACGACCGCGTGCAGACCTGCCGGCGTGTGCGGGACGCCGGCATGCAGCTGTGCAGCGGCGGCATCTTCGGGATGGGCGAGTCGTGGGACGACCGGCTCGACCTCGCGTTCACGCTGCGCGAACTCGACACGCAC
>JAFALX010000049.1 GCA_019234035.1 Candidatus Dormiibacterota bacterium
GCCAGCCCGAGGGGTACTCGTGCCGGTGCTCCTGCACCATCCGAATCGCTCGCTCCCGCAGCTCACGGGGATACGGTCCTTGCCTGGCCATCCGGTCCTCCTTCTCGTCTGAAGGAGTCTCCAGGATTCCCGGGGTGGATCAAAGTCCCACATCAGCCAACTCGCGACGGCGAGACCCGGAGCGCACATAGGCGACTCGGTTGGCGCGGGACGCTTCCGAGTCCCATTTCCGCCCGAAGGCGAAACGGACAGCAGCGTAACCCAGCGCTGCCGCCGTGAGGCAGGACCCAAGGTAGACCGGAGCTACCCACACGGAGGGTAGCGACAGTGCGAGTAGCAGGAGGGGTGCGACAACGGCGAGGCCGCAGCCCACAGCGAGCGCCGAGAAGAACCTGAGGCGCTGCCGACGAAGGCGATGCAGCATGGCGAGATCAAACCATGGGGCGTTTGCGATCAGCGCAACGGCCGCGCCCACTCGGCTGCCAGAAGAGACTGGGCCGCCTCAGGCCAGCATCCGTTAAGCACCCCCGAAGGATCCGCCAAGCCTCGCCCACATAAACTGCTTCTGCCGCATACGGAAAGGTGACGGGAGAGACCTGTGACATCGGGGAGCGTGAGACTGCTGGCGCCGTCCGGCTGGTCCGTAGAGGTACCTGACGGCTTTCAACAGAAAGATAACGGGGACAGCTGGCAGGCGTACAACTCCGACGGCTCCCGCGTCGTCTATATCGCATCCCTTGATATCAGCGGACCACAGGGGCAACCGAGCGCCGACCAGATCGTAGAGCGAGCGATGACGGATGCTGAAGGGGTCATCCACTTCAGATCGGAAGACGTCGTCGGCCGAGCACGCGTGTCCTCGCAAGAGCACACATGGGTCGTCACCGGTGTCTCTGCAATCGCGGGCCGCGTTGCGACTACGACAATTTCGGTAACTGTCGAGGCGGACGTTCCGTGGGCTGTCGAAGCCTGGCGTTCAATCCGGTTCGACGGGCAGAAGGCGAGCGGTAAGCGTCGGTGGCTCGGCCGACGGAAGTAATCTGAGACCGACTCGGCACGCAGATTGGGGAGGGCGAGCAGACCTGCTTAGCTCACGCCGGCATCCGGCAATACCCACTCGAACAGGCGCTATGCGGGCTCGATCTCGATCCAGTCGTCGATGCGGACTCGCCAGGTCAGAAGGCCCTGGTGACCGAAACGGCCCTCTTCCAACGGAGTGAGGTCGACGACCACGCGATATCGCAGACCGCGGTGATGCCGCCAATCGTCGGGCAAAGGCTGCCCGAGGGCTTCCAGAGGATTACGCGCAACGGGGCTTTCGGCCACTTGGCAGCGAACGACCCGGCGCCACAGTAGGTGCCTCGGCAGCGTCACCTCGAGACGCGAGACTTCCCAATGGAGGACGTAGGTTCCTTGGCACCGAACGCGCTCACCTACCGCGAAATGCGCGGGCTCCGGAGTCACATCTCGATGGTAGGAGCCTCTGGGACGACCACGAACGCGCAGGCGAGCATCGTCTACCCCGGGGCGTCCCGAGACCCCCGAAGCAAGGTGAGACGCTCGGCGCCGCCGTGTGCACAACACGATCGGCGCTTGCATGGGCGACGAGCGTGCGGGCGAGCAGAGCAGTCGTGTACCACGTGCGCCACCGCCATCACGGAGCCGGCCAACGCGTAGACGGACCACTTCGGCCGGCGAGTGCTGAGCGGCATGCCCTCCCTATCGGTGCATCAAGCGGGAGTCGACGGATCTCGCGGCGGCCTCGACCGCGTGCCCGTCAGCACGTGGTACGCGACCACCGCTGTTCGAAAGCTCCCTAATAGTCCATGTCGTCGAGGTCGCCCATGCCACCGCCGTGGCTATGGCCGGCCGCCGCCGGCTCGTCCTTCTCGGGAGCCTCTGCAACAAGCGCTTCGGTCGTGAGCACCATCGTCGCGATCGACGCCGCGTTGGTCAGCGCGGACACCACCACCTTCGTCGGATCGATCACGCCCTGAGCGACGAGATCGCCGTACGTGCCACTCACGGCGTCGTAGCCCTCGTTGCCCGTCAGCTCACGCACCCGCTGCACGACGACACCACCCTCCTCGCCGGCGTTCATTGCGATCACGCGCACGGGCTCGGCGAGCGCTCGCGACAGGATGCGTGCACCGGTGCCCTCATCACCCTTGAGGGCGAGCACGTCGACCGCCCGCTGAGCGCGGACCAGCGCAACGCCGCCACCGACGACGATGCCGGCTTCGATCGCTGCGCGAGTCGCGGCGAGTGCGTCCTCGACGCGCGCCTTGCGCTCCTTGAGCGCGGCCTCGGTGACCGCTCCGACCTTGATGACGGCGACGCCGCCGGTCAGCTTCGCCAGGCGCTCCTGCAGCTTCTCCTTGTCCCAGTCGGACGTCGTCTCCTCGATCTGCTGGCGGATCTCCCGGGTGCGCTCCTCGACCCGCTTGTGGTCGCCACCGCCTCCCGCGATGATCGTCGTGTCCTTGCTCACGGTGACCCGACTCGCCGTGCCGAGCTGATCGATGCGCACGGTGTCGAGGCGCTGCCCGAGCTTGTCGCTGATCAACGTCGCGCCGGTCAGCGCGGCGAGGTCCTCGAGGATCGCGAAACGCCGCTCGCCGAACGCCGGGGCCTTCACCGCCACCGCCGTCACGGTTCCGCGCACGCGGTTCACGACGAGAGTCGCCAGCGCTTCGGCCTGCACGTCCTCGGCGATGATCAGCAGCGGGCGTCCGGCCCGCATCACGAGCTCCAACGCCGGAAGCAGATCGGCGACCGCCGAGATCTTGGCATCACTGACGAGAACGTATGCGTCCTCGAGCACCGCTTCCATGTTGTGCTGGTCGGTGACCAGATGCGGGGAGACGTAGCCGCGGTCGAACTGCATGCCCTCGACCACCTCGACCTCGGTTTCGAGACCGCGTCCCTCCTCGATGGTCACGACGCCCTCGCGGCCCACCTTCTCGAACGCGTTGGCGATCATCTCGCCGATCTCCGCGTCGTCGGCGCTGATGGTCGCCACACGGCGCACGTCCTGGTTGCCGGAGATGGGAATCGAACGCGCGCGGATATCAGCAACCGCAGCATCGAGCGCAGCGATCATCCCGGCGCGCAACGACATCGGCTGCGCTCCGGCGGCGAGGTTCTGCAGTCCCTCGGCGATCATGGCGCGGGCCAGCACCGTCGCCGTGGTCGTGCCGTCGCCGGCGACGTCGTTGGTCTTGATCGCCGCCTCTTTGAGCAGCTGCGCGCCCATGTTCTCGAAGTTGTCCTTGAACTCGAGATCGCGCGCAATCGTCACGCCGTCGTGCGTGACGAGCGGCGAGCCAAACTTCTTGTCGAGCACGACAGCACGTCCGCGCGGGCCGAGCGTCACCGCCACGGCGCGCGCAACCGCGTCCGCGCCGTGCTTCAGCGCGTGCCGCGCGTCATCGTCGAAGCGCAGT